>CBCTTO010000007.1:0-57287 GCA_965149855.1 uncultured Collinsella sp. | reverse complement strand
AGTCACGCGACCCTTGGCATCCACCTTCTTCTCATAGGGGGAGCCATCGGAACCGGATTGGCTTTCAACTGTATTCGCGACAAGCGTTGTAAAATCTAGTGAGACGAGCATCCCGGTTGCTCCAGCGCTTCGATGCTCTGGTCTTTAGCGTCTTTCGTTCAGTGGGGGACTGACCGCAAGCGGCGTAAACAAGAAAGGGGACAAGCGTAAATGAAAGCAACCGAGGCGAATCTGCTCGACCTTATGGGCGTGGCGAAGATGCAGTTTGTCATTCCCGTGTACCAGCGAGTTTACTCGTGGAGTGTAAAAGAGTGCGAGGTGCTTTGGGATGACGTCATGCGAGCGGGTCGTGATGGCGTATCGCACTTCGTGGGGTCAATGCTTTATATCCCCGAGTCCGAGAGCTCTGCCACGAGCATTTCGCGCGTGCTTCTGATTGACGGACAGCAGCGCATGACGACGTTTTCGTTGATGATTGCAGCTTTGGCTGACTATTTGGAGAGCAACCCCGACAAGGCTGGCTTCCTTGGCGACCTCAAAATCTCGGCGCTGAGGAAAAATTACCTCTTTAACGATGACGACTACAACGGTCTGGCACGCTACAAGCTGGTGCTCTCGCAGGACGATAAAGAGACGCTGTTCTCCATCGTGTCTGGGGCTCCCGTGCCAGATGAAAAATCGGATCGGATTGTCGAGAACCATGCGTTCTTCCGCGAGAAGATGCGTGGTAAATCATTTGACCCGGCAAGGCTTTGGGCGGGGCTAAACCGCGTGCAGGTCATCGACACTAAGCTCACCGCTGGCGTTGATAATGCCCAGCTCATATTTGAGTCCATGAACTCCAAGGGCAAGCCGCTCACGCCCATTGACCTCATCCGTAACTACGTTCTAATGTCGCTTCCCAACGACGAACAGACCAAGCTTTATGAGGGTTATTGGCATCCACTCGAGTGCTTGTTCGGAAAAGGCGGCGAGGACGAGTTCAATGCATTTATCTGGTACTGGCTGTGGCTTAAAGTTCCCAATAGGATGCCGAAGGAGAACGAGGCCTACTACGAGTTTAAGCGCTATTTCGCCGACGACTACGATGGTGACACCGAGGGCCTGCTTAAGGAGCTGCGCGGGTATGCACATAGATACGCCAGTCTGTTCCTTGGTAAGGAGAAGGACGACGGACTGCGCCGAGTGTTCGGCAGAATCGTAAGCCTCGACGTGAAGCAGATAAGGCCCCTCTTAATGTTGCTTTATTCGGTTTACGAGGGGAATGGACTAGACCGCAATGCGTTTTTACGTATCTGCGAGACTATCGAGTCGTTTCTGTTCAGGCGAGCGGTTTGCGGCAGACTTACCACGGGCCTAAATAATTTCTTTGCCGGCATGTATCGCAATCTCGAGCAGCAGGACGATATCGAGGAGTACGTTACGGCGATGCTCCTTATCCACAGCAGCGGTATGACCGCATACTTTCCGACAGACGAGCATTTTGTCGAGGAGTTTAAGGCGCGTGACTGCTACAACCGCTTCTCTAAAAAGCGCTATTACCTGGAACGCATGGAGAACTGGCACCACCCGAAGGAGTCCATCTCAGCCGACGATTACCAGATCGAGCACATCATGCCCCAGACGATTGATGATGAGCACGGCTGGAAGGAATCGCTTGGTGAGAACTGGGAAGACGTCCACGACAGGCTGTGCAACAACTTGGGAAATCTTACGCTGACGGGCTACAACCAGGAGTACTCAAACCGGTCGTTCTCGGACAAGCTCAATCTGCCTGACGTCGGATTTAAGTGCAGCCCGCTCTACCTAAACAAATCGATTGTCTCGCATGAAAAATGGGGTGAGGAAGAGATTGGGCAGCGCGCGGACGAGCTGGCGAAAGAAGCGTGCGAGATATGGAAGTATCCCGACCTTCCGGCAGACGTCGTCGACAAGTACCGTCCTTCTCGTGGGGAGCCTGACGAGGCTCCTGTCTGGACTCTGCATGAGAACCACCCCACCTTTGCCGAAGGTGGGCTCAACCAGAAGCTTTTCGATGAGGTGCGCGAGTCCGTTCTGAGTGGTAACCCTTCGTGGGAGTCCTACATAGCCAAGTACTATGTAGGCTTCAGGTCGGGCAAGCGAAAACTGCATGCCGTGTTAGAAGGTAGGACCAGCAACGGTGGCTGGATTGCCGTCGGCCTGGCAAAGAGCGTGGATGACCTAATTGATCCAGAGGACATGTGCCAGGACAAACGTACGCAGGGTGGATTTGGCCCAGGCCTACCGACCTATGTTGCTCTTCGTAATGCCGATGACATTCCCGCGGTGCTCGATCTTATAAAGCAGTGCTAGGTTAAAGGCCGGGAATCTAATTCCCGGCCCTTGCCATCTCGGAATTGCCGATGGCTTATCTGCCCACCTACACCCCCGCATTCCCGCGCGCCGCGCTCAGCAGCTCGTACTCCCTCTGGCTCCACTGGTGCAGCTCGGCCGCGTGCACGGCGTCGCGACACAGGTCCAGGAACACCTCGGCGCCCTCGCAGAAGCACTCGCGGGCAAAGGCGCCGGATCCGTCCGCAACGCACGCACCGTCGGCAAAAAGCTTCCAGCTGGACGGCTCGCGCGAGCCGTCTCCGAGCAGCTTGATCTGCAGAACATGTGGGCCGCCAGCGGCACATGGCCCTTCTTCCAACGCCTGCACCGTAAAGCGCATCTGGAGGGACAGAGTATAAAATCCGGAAAAGTGTCGAAATAGGCACCTTAAAACTTCGGAAAAGTGTAGCTGGATGACAAAACAGCACTAAGAAGCTGGTGCTGGATGCGGGATCCTGTGGCCGCCTTCAGCCCTCGCTACTCGTCGTCCCCGTCGTTGGGGTCGCCCTTGAGGGTGTTGATGTCCAGGTACTGGTTATCGTCCTCTTTTTGCTGGGTCTCCGACTCCGCTTGGGTGGGGCCGCGGAACAGCTGGAATCCCTCAAATGCAATGACACCGAGCAGGGCAATGATAATGGCGATAAAGGCAACCTTGACTGCCTGCGGAAATTCCGAGAAACGCAGTGCCTTTTCCTCGGCGTAATAATCGGCGAAGCGCTCTTCGCCCGTGCTTTTGGTATACGCCGGCGCGGACGCGGCCTCCGGGTCATATTCCGGTGCGGGCGTGGCAGCGTACGGATCGTTGGGATAATCGCTCGACGCGGTGCCATAGTCCTCGGTCTCGATGCGACTGTTGCCAGCATAGCCATCGGAATAATCGGAATATGCCGTACCGCCCTCATAGTCTGCGGCGCTCGTGTTGGCGGCAAAAAGCGGGTTAACTGGAACGTCGAGCGCCGGCATGCCGGTAGAGGTCTCATCCAGATCGGTTGCAGCCCAGGAATCGTAGGCAACCTGATGGGCAACGGGCTCATCGAGCCTTGCGACCGGAGGCTTGCGTGCCGCAGGAACAGGCAACTGCTGGGCGCTGTACATAACAGTGCTGTCGGCCGATTTGCCCTGCGTCGCTGCAGCGAGAAATGCCGCCGTCTCGGACGGGTCACTTGCGGGGCGGGGAGCGGGCGTGGGCGCCGAAGTGGGTGCGGGTGTAGGCGCGGGCGTCGAAACAGCCGACTGCGCAGGAGTCGGCGCAGATGCGGTCTTAGGCGCAAGTGCGGGATTGGGGCTTGACGGGCGAGCCGCGCCGCCGCCCATGAGTTCGTCGGCGGTCCACGGGCGATCATCCATCACATCGTCAAGGCTCAGCGAAAACAGGTCGTCTTCACCCTCATCGAACATGCGGTGCACATGTCCACCAATTGCCGGAATCAATCCGCGACCGGTGCATGATGCCTTGCTCAACGCCATTCTGTTCCATCCTTTCGAAATACTAATGACATCGATTATATGGAACTTCCCAAGTGGCTCGGTCTTGGATTCGTGCTTTCCAGAACTCGCGCCCAAAAGGGGAGGGGCAATCCAGGCGAGCGCCTACTTGTCGCCGGCCGCCGCCTTGGCCTCATTGAGGTAGCTATAAAAACTGTACTTGGAGATGCCAAAGAACTCGCAGGCGCGCTCGCTCGACTTGGAAATGAGGAAGGCGCCGCGACGGTCGAGGTAGCCAATGGCACGAATGCGCTCGTCTTTGGTCATGAGTGCCGCGGGCTTGCCCACAAACTGCTCGCACTCGTGCAGCAGGTCCTCGAGCAGGTCGCCGATGTTCTTGGTAATGGGCTCGGGCTCGGTATAGCCCGTGCCGCCGGTGCCGGTAAAGGCGTCGAGCGAACGCTCAAAAGCCTTCATGAGCGTAATGTCAAAGTTAATGCCCAAAATGCCGACGGGCTTGCCTTCGTCGTTGCGGATAAAGATCGTCGACGATTTGAGCAGCTTGCCATCGGTGGTTTTGGTGAGGTATGGCTCGCGGTCGTGCACGTCGGTGGTGCCCTCGTGCATGGACTCAAACACGATATGGCTGGGGCCGTCACCCAGTTTGCGCCCGCTGACGTGGCCGTTTTCGATCACTACGATGGAGTGGTCCACGTCCTCGGTTTCCAGATCGTGGACGACGACTTCGCAGTTGGGGCCAAATTGGAGCGCCAGGCCGTGTGCTAGGCGCTTGTAAAACTCAATCTGTGCGGGGGTCATGGGTGCCTTCCTAAAAATTAGTTTGGGCACACTTTGCCATAAACCACACTTGACCGCAAACAAATCCATCAACAAGGCAATTCATGACCGTTCGGCGGCGAAAAAGTACCGATTACGGCAACAAACAATTCGTTAGGTATGCCAATCAAAAAGTGTGATAGAACATTACTAACAAACTTTTTGTTTGGCATCCACATAAAAGTTCAGCCGTGTGAATGGGATCGGGCTGAAACGCGTATGCGGGGGCCGGCAAGAGAGGACTTAAGGAGTTCACCGTATGGCCGATAAGATCCAGTGGGCGGGCAACACGATGCCCAAGAGCGATGACAAGCACTTGGGAATCATGAGCCTCGACCACGTGAAGAAGGCCCGTGCCTTCCACCAGTCGTTCCCTCAATATACCGTCACTCCGCTTGCCCGTCTGGACGGTCAGGCTGCGCGCCTGGGCCTGTCCAACCTGTGCGTTAAGGACGAGAGCTATCGCTTTGGCCTCAACGCCTTTAAGGTTCTGGGCGGCTCGTTTGCCATGGCCAACTACATTGCCGATGAGACCGGCAAGGACGTTGCCGACTGCACCTTCGATTACCTGACTTCCGATCAGCTTGCCAAGGACTTTGGCCAGGCCACCTTCTTTACCGCCACCGACGGCAACCATGGCCGCGGCGTGGCATGGGCTGCCAACAAGCTGGGTCAGAAGGCCGTCGTGCACATGCCCAAGGGTTCCACCAAGCCCCGCTTCGACAACATCGCCGCTGAGGGCGCCACGGTGACCATCGAAGAGGTCAACTACGACGAGTGCGTGCGCATGGCCGCCGCCGAGGCCGACGCCTGCGAGCGCGGCGTCATCGTTCAGGACACCGCCTGGGAGGGCTACGAGAAGATCCCGTCTTGGATTATGGAGGGCTACGGCACCATGGCTTCCGAGGCTGCCGAGCAGCTGCGCGAGATGGCCATCAACCGCCCGACGCACGTCTTTGTCCAGGCCGGTGTAGGCTCGCTCGCCGGCGCCGTGGTGGGCTACTTCACCAACCTGTATCCCGATAACCCGCCCACCTTCGTCGTGGTTGAGTGCGCGCCTGCCGCCTGCCTGTACAAGGGCGCTGCCGCCGGCGACGGTGACCCGCGCATCGTGGACGGCGACATGCCCTCCATCATGGCCGGTCTGTGCTGCGGTGAGCCCAACATCCTGGGCTGGGATATCCTGCGCAACCACGCCACCGCCTTCGTGTCCTGCCCCGACTGGGTCACCGCTCGCGGCATGCGCACCCTGGGCGCTCCCGAGAAGGGCGACCCGCGCGTCATCTCCGGCGAGTCCGGCGCTGTGACCACCGGTCTGGTCGAGACTCTCATGCTCGATCCCGAGTACGCCGAGCTCAAGGAACTCATCGGCCTGGACAAGACGAGCTCCGTGCTCTGCTTCTCCACCGAGGGCGATACGGATCCCGACCAGTATCGCCGCATTGTTTGGGAAGGCGAATATCCCACTTGCTAATCGTTGGGGCGGAGTAAATAGGTATCGCTCCGCCACCTCAAAGGTAGATTCCTTCGTTTGAAAGGTTATGAACAATGGCTAAAGAACTCGATTTCGACGCTATCAAGGCTGCTGCTGAGTCTCATCGTGCTGATATGACTCGCTTCCTGCGCGCTATGATCTCCCATCCCTCTGAGTCCTGCGAGGAGGGCGAGGTTGTCGCTTGCATCAAGGCCGAGATGGAGAGCCTTGGCTATGACGAGGTCAAGGTCGACGGTCTGGGCAACGTCATGGGCTTTATGGGCGAGGGCGACAAGATCATCGCCATCGACTCCCACATCGACACCGTCGGCATCGGCAACATCGAGAACTGGGATGCCGATCCCTATGAGGGCTACGAGACCGACGAGATCATCTACGGCCGCGGCGGCTCCGACCAGGAGGGCGGCATGGCTTCTGCTACCTACGCTGCCAAGATGATGAAGGACATGGGCCTCATCCCCGAGGGCTACAAGATCATGGTCGTCGGCACCGTCCAGGAAGAGGACTGCGACGGCATGTGCTGGCAGTACATCTACAACAAGGATGGCATTAAGCCCGAGTTCGTCATTTCCACCGAGCCCACCGACGGCGGCATCTATCGCGGTCACCGCGGCCGCATGGAGATCCGCGTCGACGTTCACGGTACCTCCTGCCACGGCTCCGCTCCCGACCGCGGCGACAACGCCATCTACAAGATGGCCGACATCATCGCCGACGTCCGCGCCCTCAACAACAACGGCTGCGACGAGTCGACCGACATCAAGGGTCTCGTCAAGATGCTCGACCCCAAGTACAATCCCGAGCACTTCGAGGATGCCCGCTTCCTGGGCCGCGGCACCTGCACCGTCAGCCAGATCTTCTACACCAGCCCCAGCCGCTGCGCCGTGGCCGACTCCTGCGCCATCTCCATCGACCGTCGCATGACCGCCGGTGAGACCTGGGAGTCCTGCCTGGACGAGATCCGCAACCTGCCGGCCGCCAAGAAGTACGGCGACGACGTGAAGGTCTCCATGTACATGTACGACCGTCCGTCCTGGACCGGCGAGGTCTACGAGACCGAGGCTTACTTCCCCACGTGGATCAACAAGGAGACCGCTCCGCACGTCAAGGCTCTCGTCGACGCCCACAAGGCCATGTTCGGTGACGAGCGCATCGGCTGCGAGCCCAGCATGGACAAGCGCACCGGTCGCCCGCTGTGCGACAAGTGGACCTTCTCCACGAACTGCGTTTCCATCCAGGGCCGCTACGGCATCCCCTGCGTGGGTTTTGGCCCGGGTGCCGAGTCTCAGGCTCACGCTCCCAACGAGGTCACCTACAAGGACGACCTGGTCACCGCTGCCGCCATGTACGTGGCTGCCCTGAACCTCTACGATCCGAGCAAGGCCGATGGCGACGCCACCGTGTTCCGCGCCGGTCTGACCAACAACAAGATCGATTAGTCCCATTCCTCGATTTTGTTGAGCCGGGGGCCGCTCGTGTCCCCGGCACCCCCTGTTGACTTGGGGCCCGCGGTCGTTATCTCCCATGCTTCCTCAACGGTGGCGGGTCCTCGTCATGGTGCTCTGCATGTTCTAGCCACACGCGCATGCCGGAGCACATCTACTCATTGCGATCGTTTCATCTTTAGAAAGGACATTTCCATGGACGCTAAGTTTACCGAGCTCGTCGAGCAGCTGAACGGCCTCGATTTTAAGGGTATGTACGGCAGCGATTTCCTGCACACTTGGGACAAGACCACCGATGAGCTCAAGGCTCTCTACATCGTCGCCGACGCCCTGCGCGAGCTGCGCGAGAACAACGTTTCGTCCAAGATCTTCGACTCGGGCCTGGCCGTCTCCCTGTTCCGCGACAACTCCACCCGTACGCGCTTCTCCTTCTCTAAGGCCGCCAACCTGCTCGGCCTTGAGCTGCAGGACCTGGACGAGAAGAAGTCCCAGATCGCCCACGGCGAGACCGTCCGCGAGACCGCTACCATGATCTCCTTCATGGCCGACGTCATCGGCATCCGCGATGACATGTACATCGGCAAGGGCGACGCCTACATGACCGAGGTCTCTGAGTCCGTGCAGCAGGCCTACGAGGACGGCGTTCTGGATCACCGTCCCACGCTCATCTCCCTGCAGTCCGATTCCGACCACCCCACGCAGTCCTCTGCCGACATGCTCTACCTCATCAACGAGTTTGGCGGCCTCGAGAACCTCAAGGGCAAGAAGGTTGCCGTCACCTGGGCCTATTCGCCCTCTTACGGCAAGCCGCTGTCCTGCCCGCAGTCGCTGATCAGCCTGCTGCCCCGCTTTGGCATGGACGTCACCCTGGCTCACCCCGAGGGCTATGACCTCATGCCCGAGGTCGTCGAGCGCGCCAAGGGCTACGCCGCCGAGTCCGGCACCACCTTTAAGCAGGTCAACACCATGGCCGAGGCCTTCGAGGGCGCCGACATCGTGATCCCCAAGAGCTGGGCTCCGTTTGCCGCCATGGAGAAGCGCACCAACCTGTACGCCGAGGGCGACGACGCCGGCATCGCAGCGCTCGAGAAGGAGCTGCTCGCCCAGAACGCCACCCATCAGGACTGGTGCTCCACGACCGAGCTCATGGAGAAGACTGCCAACGGCCAAGACACCATCTTTATGCACCCGCTGCCCGCCGACATCTCCGGTGTTTCCTGTGAGCACGGCGAGGTTAACGCCGACGTCTTCGACATGCACCGCGTGGGCATGTACAAGGAGGCCAGCTACAAGCCGTACGCCATCGCTGCCATGATGTTCCTGCAGAAGGTTGCCGATCCCGCCGCTACCCTCAAGGCCCTCGACGAGCGCAACACCGCCCGTTGGCTCCAGGCCTAAAGCCGGGTTGAGGTAAGCCATGTAAAGGGGGCGCTCTGCCAACCGGCGGGGTGCCCTTTTTTGCATCGCGGGCGTGCGGGATAAGCGCTTTCGATGTGGATGCCCGCGGCGCGAGTTATGGGTACGATGGTTTCGGGGGAGGTATCACCATGAGACTTGGATGCGTCATTATGGCTTCGGGCGAGGGCAAGCGGTTTGGCTCTAACAAGATGCTTGCCGATATCTATGGCGAGCCGCTGATTGCCCGGGCCATCGATTCGGTTCCCCGGGGCTTTGACGTCGTGGTTTCGACGCGTTGGCCCGAGGTCGCTCAGATTTGCGAGGACAAGCATTGCCCGTGCGTTCTGCACGATGGCGAGCTGCGCAGCGAAAGCGTCCGTGCGGGCCTTTCGTGGGGAGTCGAACGCAACTGGAAAGGTTGCCTCTTTTTGCCGGGCGACCAGCCGCTTGTGAGCACGGACTCTTTTGAGGCCATGGTTCGCGCGTTTGACGAGCGTGGCCGCAAACATCCGGTGCGCTTGGCGTGCAACGGTGAGCTTTCGAGCCCGGTGCTCTTTCCGGCGGAACTATTCGATGCACTCATGCGTCTTGAGGGCAAGGACGGCGGGGGCTCGATTCTCAAGGACCGTACCGACGTGGTGCTGGTCGAGGCGCGTGCCTACGAGCTGTGGGATGTCGATACCGCAGAGGGACAGCGACGCATAACGGAGCATATCGCGGCCTGCTCGTATTTTGATCGCGTGGCCAACTGTATGAATCGATAAGGAGCAACATGATCATCATCAAAAACGGCGCGCTCGTGACGCCCCAGGGGCTTCGCCGCGCCGATCTTGCCATGGAGGGCGACAAGATTGTGCGGATTGCCGCGGCGATTGAGCCGGCCGAGGGCGATACCGTCGAGGACGCCGCGGGCTGCTGGGTGTTTCCCGGCTTTATCGACGGCCACACGCACATGCAGTGCTGGACTGGCATGGATTGGACAGCCGATAGCTTTGAAACCGGCACGCGTGCGGCTGCCTGCGGCGGTACGACGACCATCGTGGACTACGCGACGGCTGATCGCGGCGTGACCATGCCCGATGCCTTGGCCGAGTGGCATCGCCGTGCCGACGGAACCTGCACGGCCAACTACGCTTTTCATATGGCACTCGCCGAGTGGAATGAACGCAACCGCGCCGATCTTTCGGCTATGCGCGAGGCGGGCGTATCGTCGTTTAAGACCTACTTTGCCTACGATCATTTGCGCCTGGACGATGCCGAGACGCTCGAGGTGCTCGAGGAGCTCAAGCGTATTGGCGGCATACTGTGCGTGCATTGCGAGAACGGTACGCTGGTGAATGAGCTGCAGAAGCGCGTGTACGAGCAGGGGATTCATGGGCCCGAGGGGCATGCGCTCAGCCGCCCGGACGTGTGTGAGGCCGAAGCCGTGAGCCGCCTGCTGTATCTGGCGCACCTGGCCGGCGACGCCCCAGTCAACGTGGTGCACCTTTCGACCAAGTTGGGGCTCGGGGCCATTCGTGCTGCCAAAGCGCGCGGGCAGAAGAATATCTATGTCGAGACCTGCCCCCAATATCTGATGCTTGACGACACCTGCTATCTGGAGCAGGGCGAGGACGGCTTTGCGGGCGCCAAGTACGTGATGAGCCCGCCGCTGCGCCATGCCGGTGACCGTGCGGCACTGCGCGAGGCGCTTGTGGCCGGCGAGATCGATACGATTGCGACCGATCATTGCAGCTTTAACCTGCACGGGCAAAAGGACCGCGGGCGCGACGATTTCCGCGCGATTCCCAACGGCGGGCCCGGCGTGGAGCATCGTCCCGTCGCGATTGCCACGAGCTTTGAGGGACAGCTGGGACCCGAGGACCTCTGCCGCTTGATGAGCGAGAACCCGGCGCGCGTGTTTGGCATGTACCCGCGCAAGGGCTGTCTTGCCGAGGGTGCCGATGCCGACGTGTGCGTGTGGGATCCTTGCGCGCGTTGGACGATCAGCGCCGCGACACAGCATCAGGCCGTGGACTACACGCCGCTCGAGGGCTTTGAGGCACATGGCCGCGCCAAGGCCGTGTTTGTGAACGGCGTGCTGGCGGCACGCGACGGCGAGCCCACCGGAGCCCAGCCCGGCCGCTACGTCCCCCGCTAGCAGCAAAGATGCCGTGTCCCCTCCTCAGTGGCGGTGAAATACGGACTGTTTGCGGCCGTTTGGCGGCCAAACAGTCCGTATTTCACCGCAACTGAGGAGATGGGGCCGGCTACTTGAGGCTGCTGGCGACGACGGGGTGGTCGAGAGCTGCCTCGAAGCGGTCGGCCATCGTGGGGTCGCTGAGCGTGTCGACTTGGTTGAGCATGATGCGGGCATTGTTGAGGTTCAGCATCCGCAGCTCGGCATTGAGCACCTGGGCGACGCGCTCTGGGGTGGCAGTGTCGGTGAGCTCGCAGCCGCAACGCTCGCAAAAGAGCTCGGGGCGGTGGACGGCTTCGTGGATGGGCTTGCCGAGCCCTGAGGCGCCGACGATCCAGACGATGTTGGCCGTGCCAGAGGGAATCACCGGCTCCCAGGCGGCGTGGGCCTTGAGCGGGAGCCGCTTGCTGCCGTCCGCCTCGGCCAGGACATAGTCAAAGCGCTGCGCCAGCTGGTCGAGCGGCTCGGCAGGGGAGGAGAGCTTGCCCGTCTCCGGGTCCAAAATACCCGCCTGGCAGATACTTCCGCGGCTCATGCCAGCGCATGCCTCGCAGGTGCAGCCGGGAACATGCAGGGCCCCCGGCTTCCAAGGCGCGGCGTCCAGACGACGGCCCGACCCGTCCCATGGCACGCCGGCGACGGGGAACATATGCGTGGTGGTGCAGAGGAGCACGCGGTCGCCAGCGCGCATAAGCTCAAGGCCGAGCGTCTTGAGCAACGTCGACTTGCCGCCGCTGCCGATAATCGCGGTAATGCCCGGCTCGATCCTGAGCGCCGAGGCAAGATTGCCGCTAACCGTTTCCATCTGTTCACCGCCGTATAATACTGTGATAATAAATAATCATCAGAGTAGCGGTCGAACCGCTTTTGCTCTGCTCAAACCGTAGCACAGGGAGGTGTCCCGGGAATGCTCGTTTATGTTCGCGGCGCCGGCGATATCGCCACGGGCGTTGCCGCTCGCTTGGTACGCGCCGGCGTGTCGGTCGTTATGGCCGATATCGCGGTTCCCACGTGCATCCGCCGCACAATCAGTTTTTGCGAGGCCATTCGCCTGGGCGAGGTCGAGGTTGAGGGCATTCGCGCTCGCCTGGCGCAGACGTCGGCCGAGGCGCTTGAGATTACCGGGGCTGGAGACGTCGCCGTCGTGGTGGACCCCCAGGCGCAGATGCTCGACGAACTGAAGCCCGCGGCTGTGGTCGACGCGATTTTAGCCAAGCGCAACCTGGGCACCACGCGCGACATGGCGCCTGCCGTCATCGCCGTGGGGCCGGGCTTTACCGCGCCGGTTGATTGCGATGCCGTGGTCGAGACTATGCGCGGGCATTTTTTGGGCCGCGTCATTACCCAGGGCTCGCCCCAGCCCAACACGGGCGTGCCGGGCGTGATCGCCGGCTATGGCAAGGAGCGCGTTATCCACAGCCCCGCCGCCGGCGTGTTTCGGTCCGACCGCGCAATCGGCGACATCGTGCGCGCCGGAGACGTGATTGGCTACGCGGGCGATACGCCCATGCGCACGCAGATCGATGGCTGTCTGCGCGGGCTTTTGGCGAACGGCGTGCAGGTGACCGAGGGCTTTAAATGCGCCGATGTCGATCCGCGCGGCGATGCCAGCTATATCAACTACATTTCGGACAAGGCGACGTCGGTCGGCGGCGGCGTGCTCGAGGCACTCGCTATGCTCACCGATATCTTTAGAGGATAGAAGGCGGCAATGGAAAAGCTCGATGTTGTGAATGCGGCGCTTGCCGCCCTGCGTGCTGGCGAGACGTGCGAGCTGGCGGTCGTGGCCGGCACGGCGGGGTCGTCACCGCGCGGTGTGGGCGCATGGATGGCCGTCTTTGCCGATGGCAGCCAGGCGGGCACTATCGGCGGCGGCAAGATTGAGCTCTTTGCGCTGGATGAGGCGCGCGAACTCCTGAGCGCGGGACAGTCGCGTCTGGTCCGCTACACCATGGGCGGCGAGAACTCCGATACCGGCATGATCTGCGGCGGAGCCATTTGCCTGTGCTATCTGCATCTGGATGCGACCCAGGCACCGTTGTTCCAGGAAATTGCCGACGTCTTGGTCTATCGGCGCATCGGCGACTTCGTCATCGACTTTGAGCCGTTTATCGCGAGCGCGCTCGAGGGCGATGTGGTCGAGTACCATGGCGAGGCATCGCGCCATACCATTGCCGGCTGCCCCGAGCTTTCGCTGGTGGAGGAGGGGAGTAAGGTCACCTACACCAACGCCGCCTCCGAGATTCCCGCGGCGCACATCGAGACGCTCTGCCCCGAGGGCCTGACCTATATCTTTGGCTGCGGCCACGTGGGCGCCGCGACGGCGCGGGTGCTCACGGCGGCGGGCTTTGCCGTCGTGGCGTGCGACGACCGCCCCGGCACGCTGACCCCCGATTGGGTGCCCGGTGTCTACGATCGTCGCTTGGTCGATTACAAGAACCTGAGCGAGCTGTGCCCCATCGGCCCGCGCGACCTGGTGGTCGTCGCCACGGCGGGTCACAAGTCCGATATCGACGTGGTGATTCAGGCCATGCGCGCCAAGCCTGCCTACCTGGGCTGTCTGGGCTCGCGCCGCAAGACGGCCTTTGTGCGTGCCCGCCTGGAGCAGGAAGGCTTTACGCAGGACCAGATCGGCGAGCTGCACCTTCCGATCGGCGTTGCCATCGAGGCCGAGGACCCCGAGGAGATTGCCATCTCCATCGCCGCCGAGATGATCCACCTGCGCCGCACCAAGCTCGTCCCCCGCAAGCGCTAATCGCATCCCCACCAATAAGTTGCGGTGAAATACGGATTGTTTAAGCCTGTTAGGCCGCCCAACAGTCCCTATTTCACCGCAACTGCTTGTTGGGACCCATTTGTGCGGGGGAGTTGTGGAGTTGTGCAGGCAGACGAGGTTTTTCTGGAAATACGCTCACGATGCGCGTATAGTACCGATTGTTTTGTCGGCTCCTGCTGCGTCGAGTCCAAACCGCAAAATGCCATGAGCGGCGCGGATGCAGCCAGGAGGCACGAGGACAACCCATCGTGGCCACGCCCCGTGCTTAAAACCCCAAGAAGGAGTGAACAATGGCAGAAGAGAAGTATGTGCCGCGTCTGAAGACCAAGTACAACAACGAGGTCAAGCAGCAGCTTCAGGACAAGTTCCAGTACGAGAACGTCATGATGATCCCCAAGTTTGAGAAGATCGTCGTGAACATGGGTGTCGGCGAGGCCGCTACCGATTCCAAGGCCATCGACGGTGCCGTGCGCGACCTGCGCGCCATCACCGGACAGCAGCCGATGATCACCCGTGCCCGTAAGTCCATCGCTACCTTCCGCCTGCGCGCTGGTATGCCGATCGGCTGCAAGGTTACCCTGCGTGGCGACCGTATGTGGGAGTTCTTCGATCGTCTGACCTCCGTCGCGATCCCCCGTATCCGCGACTTCCGCGGCATTTCCGCCAAGAGCTTCGACGGCCGTGGTAACTTCTCCATGGGCGTCACCGAGCAGCTCATCTTCCCCGAGATCGACTTCGATTCCGTCGATCACCAGCGTGGTATGGACATCACTTTCGTGACCACCGCCAACACCGATGAGGAGGCCAAGGCCCTTCTGGACGCCTTCGGTTTCCCGTTCAAGAAATAGGTTCACCTGCCCTATAAGCGCCGTTCCCACAAGGGGGCGGCGCTTGGGGCGAACAATACTCTATGTGAGGAGGATATAAGTGGCTAAGACATCGATGATCGTCAAGTGCAATCGCAAGCAGAAGTTCTCTACTCGTGAGTACACGCGCTGCCAGCGCTGCGGCCGTCCGCACTCTGTGTACCGCAAGTTCGGCCTGTGCCGTGTCTGCTTCCGCGAGCTTGCACTCAAGGGCGAGCTTCCCGGCGTTAAGAAGGCCAGCTGGTAAGTCACTACCAGCGTTTCAAGCATCAGTTTGGAACAGGGAAAACGCGCTAAAAAGGCTTTGCCGTTAAGGGCGGCGAAGAACCAAGAGCACGTGTTCATCAAGAACGAAGGAGAATCTGTATGAACCTTACAGACCCGATCGCAGATATGCTTACGCGCATCCGTAACGCTAACTCTGTGAACAAGGCCACGGTCTCCATGCCGAGCAGCAAGAAGCTCGTCGAGATCGCTCGTGTTCTGCACGAGGAGGGCTACATCGAGGGCTACGATGTCGAGGACACCGTTCCCCAGAAGACTCTGCACATCACGCTTAAGTATGGTCCCAAGAAGGCTAAGGTCATCAACGGCATCCGCCGCATTTCCAAGCCGGGCCTGCGTAAGTACACCGGCGTTGCCGACATGCCCCGCGTCCGCGGTGGCCTTGGTACCGCCATTATTTCCACCAGCCATGGCGTCATGACCGACCGCGATGCTCGCAAGCACAACGTCGGCGGCGAGATCATCGCTTACGTCTGGTAATTCGCTCGGTAGGTAGAAGGAAAGGAGATCACCGTGTCTCGTATCGGTAATAAGCCTGTCCAGATTCCCGCCGGAGTCGAAGTGGCAGTCAACGGCAACAACGTTGTCGTCAAGGGCCCCAAGGGCCAGCTCGAGCTCGATGTCTTTGAGAAGCTCGCTATCAACGTCGAGGACAACGTCCTCACCGTTTCCCGTCCCGACGACGAGCGTGAGACCCGTGCCCGCCACGGCCTCACCCGCGCCCTCATCCACAACATGGTTGTTGGCGTTTCCGAGGGCTTCGAGAAGAAGCTCGAGCTCGCCGGCGTCGGTTACCGCGTGCAGCAGAAGGGCAAGAACCTCGAGTTCTCCCTGGGCTTCTCGCACCCCGTGATCGTCGAGGCTCCCGAGGGCATCACCTTCGAGGTTCCCGACAACACCCACGTGAACGTCAAGGGTATCAACAAGCAGCAGGTCGGTCAGATCGCCGCTGAGATCCGCGGCCATCGTCCTCCCGAGCCTTACAAGGGCAAGGGTATCCACTACGTTGGCGAGCACATCCGCCGCAAGCTGGGTAAGGCCGCCAAGTAGTCGTAACCGACTCACTCGCATAAGACCAGCACCCCGTCAGGTGCTGGCAAGATCAACCTTTTTAGGAGTTTACGTATGAACAAGCATAAGGCGAAGCTGGAAGGCCTCAAGCGTCGTCAGCGTCGTGTTCGCGGCAAGGTCTCGGGTACCTCCGAGCGTCCGCGTCTTCGCGTGACCCGTACTAACGCCAACATCTATGCCCAGATCATCGACGACAGCAAGGGCTCCAGCCTGACGCTCGTCTCTGCCTCGACCCTCGAGGCCGAGTTCAAGGGCACCCACACCTCGAACAAGGAGGCTGCGGAGAAGGTCGGTCAGCTCGTTGGCAAGCGCGCCATCGAGGCCGGCATCACCAAGGTCGCCTTCGATCGCGGTGGCCGTATCTACCATGGCCGCGTCAAGGCCCTCGCCGACGGTGCTCGTGCCGCCGGTCTCGAGTTCTAGGAGGTATGTAGCACATGGCTCGTAATCAGAAGCAGCAGCGCGAGGCCTCCGAGTTCGAGGAGCGCGTCGTTTACATCAACCGCGTGTCGAAGACCGTCAAGGGTGGTCGTCGCATGAGCCTCGTCGCTCTCGTCGTCGTTGGCGACGGCAAGGGCAACGTCGGCGTTGGCATGGGCAAGTCCGCTGAGGTGCCCATGGCCATCTCCAAGGCGTCTCTCGATGCCAAGAAGAACATGTTCCACGTGCCGGTGACCGATCAGGGCACCATTCCGCACGAGGTTCTCGGTCACTTTGGTGCCGGCCGCATCATCATCAAGCCCGCTGTCGAGGGTACCGGCGTTATCGCCGGCGGCGCCGTGCGTCCCCTCTTCGAGCTTGCTGGCATCAAGAACGTCCTGTCCAAGTCCCTCGGTACCGACAACGGCCTCAACATCATCAAGGCTGCCGTCGAGGGCCTCAAGGAGCTCTCCAGCCCTGAGGACGTCGCGGCTCGCCGTGGCCTGACGGTCTCCGAGATGTTCGTCGGTAAGGAGAACTAAGCATGGCTGACACCATCAAGATCAAGCAGGTCCGCAGCACCAACGGTTGCAAGCAGGACCAGGTCCGTACTGTCCGTGCCCTCGGTCTCCACAGGATCCGCGAGGTTCGCGTGATTGCTGACAACGAGTCCGTCCGCGGCATGATCTTCAAGGTCAAGCACCTTGTCGAGATTGTAGAGGAGTAGCAAATGCAGCTTCACGATCTTACTCCCGCGCCCGGTTCCACCAAGAACCGTAAGCGCGTCGGCCGTGGCAATTCTTCGGGTCACGGCACCACTTCTGGCCGCGGTCAGAAGGGCCAGGGTTCCCGCTCTGGCGGCACCAAGGGTGCCGGCTTCGAGGGTGGCCAGACTCCGCTGGCTATGCGCCTGCCCAAGCTTCCGGGCTTCCGCAACCCCCGTCGTATCGAGTACACCGCTGTTAACGTTGAGCGTCTCGAGCGCAAGTTCGAGGACGGCGCTGTGATCGACGGTGCCGCTCTTAAGGCCGCTCGCATCACCAAGAGCGAGTTCGAGCCCGTCAAGGTGCTCGGCAATGGTGAGCTCACCAAGAAGTTCACGGTCAAGGTCGACAAGGTCAGCGCTTCTGCGCAGGCCAAGATCGAGGCCGCCGGCGGAAAGGTCGAGCTGCCGTGCTAAATGGTCTTAAGAATGCTTTCCGCATCAAAGAATTGCGCGAAAAGATTCTTTTTACCATAGCTATGCTCGTCGTGTACCGCATTGGTGCGCACGTTCCTGTGCCCGGCATTCCCTTCAAGGGGATGCTGGGCCTTTTCTCGACCGATAACAATTCGGTCGCCGCAGGTGCTATGGCCCTCCTGAATCTTTTCTCTGGCGGCGCTTTGAGCTATGTGTCGGTGTTTTCGCTGGGCATCATGCCTTACATCACCAGCTCGATCATCCTCCAGATGCTCCAGGCCGTTGTGCCTTCCCTGCATGAGCTTGCCCGCGAGGGCGAGGTCGGTCAGACCAAGATTACGCAGTATTCGCGTTACCTCACCCTGGCTCTGGCAATCCTCAACTCCGTGGGTTACCTCTTCCTCTTTAAGAGCTTCGGCATCAGCTTTAATGGCGCCGGCGCTCCCGAGATTATCTTCGACCTCATGATCGTCGGTACGCTCACCGCGGGCGCCATGCTGATCATGTGGATTGGTGAGCTCATCACCCAGCGCGGTATCGGCAATGGCATGTCGCTGATCATCTTTGCGAACATCATGGCCGGTCTGCCGCAGGCTATCTTCTCCAGCACTGAGGGCAATGCCGGTGGCATCATCACCATGGTGATCATCTGCGCCATCATCCTGCTGGTTATCCCGCTGATTGTTTTCCTTGAGCGCGGCCAGCGCCGCATCCCGGTCTCCTACGCCAAACGCGTCGTGGGCCGTCGCATGATGGGTGGCCAGACCACCTACCTGCCCATCAAGGTCAACACCGCGGGTGTCGTGCCGATCATCTTCGCTTCGGCGCTGCTGTACTTCCCGGCTCAGATTGCCGTGTTCTTCCCCGGCATCGGCTGGATCCAGGCAGTTGCCTCTGCGCTTTCGCGCGGCTGGCTCAACTGGGTGCTTAACGTTGTCCTCATCGTGTTCTTCGCGTACTTCTACACCTCCATGGTGTTCAACCCCGATGACACGGCCGACAACCTTAAGAAGCAGGGCGGCTTTATTCCGGGCGTGCGTCCGGGTAGGGCTACCGCGGCCTACATCAAGAACGCGCTCAACAAGATCACGCTTCCCAGCGCTGTCTTTTTGGCGCTCATCGCCATCGTGCCTTCGATCATTTTCTCCTTCACGGGTAACCAGCTGATTCAGGCATTTGGCGGCACGTCCATCCTCATCATGGTCGGCGTCGTGCTCGACACGGTCGATAAGCTCGAAGGCCAGATCAAGATGTATGATTACGATGGATTCTTTAAATAGGCTAGAGGAGGATTGCTCATGAACCTCGTATTGCTCGGAGCTCCGGGTGCCGGTAAGGGCACCGTCGCACAGGAGCTCGTCGCCGAGTTTGGCGTCGCCCACATTTCCACGGGCGACCTGCTGCGTGCTGCCGTCAAGGGTGGCACCGAGCTTGGTATTCAGGCTAAGAAGTACATGGACGCTGGCGAGCTCGTTCCCGACCAGCTCGTAATCGACCTTGTCAAGGAGCGCCTTGCCGCCGATGACGCCCAGCAGGGCTTCATCCTCGACGGCTTCCCTCGCAACGCCGCCCAGGCCGTGACGCTCGATTCCGAGCTCTCCGCCATGGGTCGCGAGATCGACTGTGCCCTCCTGGTCGATGTGGCCCCCGAGGTCATTATCGATCGTCTGTCTTCGCGTCGCACCTGCCGTGCCTGCGGTTACACCGGCACCGCTGCCGATGCCACCTGCCCCAAGTGTGGCGGCGAGATGTATCAGCGCGACGACGACAAGCCCGAGACCATCAAGAACCGTCTCGACGTCTACGAGAAGTCCACGAGCCCGCTCGTCGACTACTATCGTGGACAGGGTCTGCTCAAGTCGGTCAACGGTGACCAGGCTCGCGAGACCGTGTACGGGGATGTCAAAGAGGCTCTCGGTCTATGATCAAGATTAAGTCTGCAACGCAAATCGAGCAGATGAAGAAGGCAGGAGCGCTATCTAAGATGGCGCTCCGCCACGTTGGAGCCATGGTGCGTCCCGGCGTTTCCACCTTTGAGCTCGATCAGCTCGCGGAGCAGATTATCCGCATGCATGGCGGCACCCCGGCCTTTAAGGGTTACGGCGGGTTCCCAGGGACCATTTGCGCATCGATCAACGATGCCGTGGTCCACGGTATTCCCAACCCCGACATGATTCTGCGCGATGGCGATATCATCTCCATCGATACGGGAGCCGTTGTCGACGGTTGGGTCGGCGATAACGCTTGGACGTTTTTCGTCGGCACCCCCACGCCCGAGGCCAAGGCTTTGTGCCAGGTCACGCGCGATTGCCTTAAGGCTGCTATCGAGCAGGCTGTTCCCGGTAACCATATCGGGGACGTCGGTTATGCCGTTCAGTCCCTCGCCGAGTCTCACGGTTACGGCGTGCTTCGTGATTATGTGGGCCATGGCATTGGCCGCGTGATGCACGAGGACCCCAACGTTCCTAACTATGGAAAGAAGGGGAGGGGCGTTCGCCTCCAGGCCGGCATGGTCATTGCCATCGAGCCGATGGTTACGATGGGTTCCAACCATGTGAGCACAGGCTCCGACGGTTGGATTGTTACGACCAACGACCACCTGCCCGCCGCGCACTACGAGAACACCGTCGCCATTACCAATGACGGTCCGGTGATTCTCACCACGGATGCGCAAGGTGCTTGGTGTTCGCTCCAAGGCGGAGAAATGTAAAAGTCGCCGCCTCCTGATGCCCAACCTCGCCTTTCAATTTCGAAGGCATGACCCCAAGGTCTATGCCTTCTCATTTCAAGGCGATCTTGGGCATCAGGGAACGGCTTTGTTTTACATTTCAAATGTAACAAGTTCCACTTAGTTGTGGAGCCATTACGAAGTTATTACGATGCGTACATACGTGTTGTAGAATACTCAATCGCTGTCGTTTTCTAGAGAAAGATGATTGCTTGTGAAGAAGGAAGACGCAATTGAGCTCGAGGGTACGGTAAAGGAACCGCTGCCCAATGCCATGTTTAAGGTCGAGCTCGAGAACGGTCATTCGGTTCTGTGCAACATTTCTGGCAAGATCCGAATGAATTACATCCGTATTCTCCCCGGTGACAGGGTTGTCGTGGAGCTTTCCCCGTACGACCTGACCCGCGGCCGCATCACCTATCGCTACAAATAGCGGCACGCATACACGCACTCCATTTCCGACTGCAGGCTTAGCTCAACCTACGGTCGGATTGTGTGTGAAGACCAGCCATAGTTTTAAACGCCTGCGGCTGGGCGAGTAGATAGTAGGGAAGTAGTTTGAGCGCTACCGAAAGGAAGAACGATGAAGGTACGTCCTTCGGTCAAGAAGATGTGCGATAAGTGCAAAATCATTAGGCGCCATGGCAAGGTCCTCGTCATTTGCGAGAACCCCCGTCATAAGCAGCGTCAGGGTTAAGAGAGGAGACTACGTTGGCCCGTATTAATGGTGTCGACCTCCCGCGTGAGAAGCGCGTTGAGATCGGTCTGACCTACATTTACGGCATCGGCCGCACCACTGCGACGAAGATTTGCGTCGAGTGCAACGTTAACGTGGATACGCGCGTTAAGGACCTCACCGAGGATGAGCTTAACGCCATCCGCGATTATATCGATAAGAACCAGATCATGGTTGAGGGCGACCTCCGCCGTGAGCGCAACCAGAACGTCAAGCGCCTTATGGACATCGGCTGCAACCGCGGTCTTCGTCACCGCAAGGGCCTCCCGGTCCGCGGCCAGCGCACCCACACTAACGCTCGTACCCGCAAGGGCCCGAAGCGTCAGATCGGTGCTAAGAAGAAGAAATAAGGAGCGCTAGATAGATGGCTACTGCTAAGAAGAACGTTCGCGCTGCCCGTCTGAAGCGCGCGGACCGTAAGAACATTTCCGTGGGCCAGGCTCACATTCGTTCTACGTTCAACAACACGATCGTTTCGATCACCGATCCCCAGGGCAACGTCATTTCCTGGAAGTCGGCTGGCCAGGTGGGCTTCAAGGGCTCCCGTAAGTCCACGCCGTTCGCTGCCCAGATGGCTGCCGAGGCTGCTGCCAAGCAGGCCATGGAGCACGGTATGAAGAAGGTTTCCGTCTTCGTTAAGGGCCCCGGCTCCGGTCGTGAGACCGCCATCCGCTCCCTCCAGGCTGCTGGCCTCGAGGTCTCGAGCATCCAGGACAAGACCCCCATTCCGCACAACGGCTGCCGCCCCAAGAAGCGTCGCCGCGTGTAACTGAAAGGATCGTATCAATATGGCAATCGACAGGACTCCTGTTCTTAAGCGCTGCCGTCAGCTCGGGATCGATCCCGCTGAGCTCGGTTACAGCAGCAAGAAGGAATCTATCCGTCAGCCCAAGCGCCGTCGCAAGGAATCTGAGTACGGCATGCAGCTGCGCGAGAAGCAGAAGGTCAAGTTCATCTATGGCGTTCTGGAGAAGCAGTTCCACGGCTACTTCAACAAGGCCCGTAAGATGAACGGCGTCACCGGTGAGAACCTCATGATCATCCTTGAGTCTCGCCTCGACAACGTTGTCTTCCGTCTTGGCTTCGCCCGCACCCGCAAAGAGGCTCGTCAGTCCGTCCGTCACGGTCACTTCACCGTGAACGGCAAGCGCGTGGACATCCCGTCCTACCGCGTCAAGGCCGGCGACGTCGTCGCTGTCGGCGAGAAGTTCCGTGACCTCCTCCCCATCAAGGAGGCCCTGATTTCCTCCGAGCGCTTTGAGGTCCCTGGCTGGCTCGAGGTCGATATCGAGAAGCTGTCTGGTAACGTGCTCGCTCTGCCGACGCGTGAGCAGATCAGCGGTGATATCAACGAGCAGCTCATCGTCGAGCTCTACTCTAAGTAGTCCATCCGGGCTGCTGAGGCTGGAGGTAATACATGTCAGAATTCATTAGGCCTCAGGTTCAGGTCGAAGAGATCAACGAGACGTCTGCTCGTGTCTCCGTCGAGCCGCTCGAGCGTGGCTACGGCGATACGCTGGGTAACTCCCTTCGTCGCGTTCTTCTGTCCTCGCTCGAGGGTGCCGCCGTCGAGGCTATTCAGATCGATGGCGCGCAGCACGAGTTCATGACCATCCCTAACATGGTCGAGGATGTCACCGACATCGTCCTGAATGTCAAGGGTCTTGTCTTCAGGGCTCTCGGCACGACCGACGAGGCGACCGCCACCATCTCGGTTGACGGCCCCTGCGAGGTCACCGGTGCGGACTTCTTTATTCCGTCCGAGTTTGAGCTGGTCAACCCCGAGCAGCACATCGCAACGCTCACCGAGGGTGGCCATCTCACCATGAGCATGCGCATCGGCTATGGCCGCGGCTATGTTTCTGGCGAGGCCAACAAACGCGACAACGATCCCATCGGTGTGATCCACGTCGACTCGCTGTACTCGCCGGTTTCCCGTTGCGCCAAGCTCGTTGAGGCTTGCCGTGTCGGTCAGCACACCGACTACGACCGCCTTGTCCTCGAGATCGAGACCAACGGCTCCATCGCCCCGCGCGACGCCGTGGTCCAGGCTGCCAATATCATCAACCAGCATATGGCCGCCTTTATGAACCTTGCCGAGACCCCCGAGGTCGAGGAGGAGGCTTCGATCTTCGCTCCCGAGGTCACCAACGACAACGCCGAGCTGGACAAGCAGATCGAGGATCTGGACCTTTCCGTCCGTTCCTACAACTGCCTTAAGCGCGCCAGCATTCACTCGGTCCGTCAGCTCGTTGAGTTCTCGGAGAACGATCTGCTCAACATCCGTAACTTCGGTGTTAAGTCGATCGAGGAAGTGAAGGACAAGCTTGAGTCCATGGGCCTGAGCCTGAAGGCTTAATGCTTCGCATATTTGAGGAGAAACTAGACCATGCGTCACAACGTTAAGAAGGGCCTGAAGCTCGGCACCGATGCGAGCCACACCAAGGCCATGAAGAAGAGCCTTGCTAAGGCCCTCTTCGAGAACGACCGCATCAAGACCACCGAGACCCGCGCTAAGGCGCTGCGTTCGGTCGTCGATCCGATTATCACCTGGGCCAAGAAGGGCGACCTGCACTCTCGTCGTCTGGCTATCGCCAAGCTCGGCGATAAGCAGCTCGTTGCCGAGATCTTCGACAAGGCTGCTCAGGGCATGTGGCAGGACCGCAACGGCGGTTACACCCGCATCATGAAGCTCGGTAACCGCAAGGGCGACAACGCTCCCATCGTTATCATGGAGCTCGTCACCGAGCCTTGCACGCCTAAGGCTAAGAAGACTGCTCCGGCCCCCAAGAAGGCCGCTGCTCCCAAGAAGGTCGAGGCTGCCGAGGAGGCTCCTGCTGAGGAGACCGCTGAGTAGACAATCCGTCTGCATAGGCTATATTCGAGGGGTACGTTCGCGTACCCCTCTTTTTTTGTCGCGATACCGTTGCTTGTTTGTTGGGAGCGCCCATGACTGCGCCGTCTGATTTCAATTCGATTTCCGAGCTTGACGCCACGCTCGTATTTCGCGTGGCCTATGATGGCTCGTCGTATAGCGGATTTGCCGAGCAGCCGGGACAGACGACGGTTGCGGGCGAGCTACGTCGAGCCATCGAGACGCTGCTTCGCCGCCCGATCGATTTGACGTGCGCGGGGCGTACCGATGCCGGCGTGCATGCCGTGGCTCAGTACATCAGCGTTCCCGTAACGGACGCTGAGCTCGCGTGTACGCGCCGTAGGTGGCTGCGGGCTATGGATGCCCTGCTGCCCAAAGATATCGCCATAAACGAGGTCTACAGGGCCCGTAAGGGCTTTTCTGCGCGCTTTGACGCGCGCTCTCGCACTTACACCTATCGCATTGCCGATCGTGATGCGCGGCCCGTGCTGTCACGCGGTGCTGTGTGGTGGCATCGCTATCCCCTCGACGTCGATGCGATGGCGGCCGCCTGCCCTGCGCTTTTGGGCGAGCAGGACTTTAAAAGCTTTTGCAAGGTTGCCTCTGCCGTGGGCAAACCTACGCACCGCTGCGTAATGCGCGCCGAGTTTGGCCATGAGGTTGCGTTTGGCGAGGACATCCTGACGTTTACCATCGAGGGCAATGCGTTTCTGCATTCGATGGTCCGTACGATCGTTGGCACGCTTGTCGAGATTGGCATGCATCGCCGTGAACCCGAGTGGATGCGCGAGGTCATCGATGCTTGCGATCGTACCGCTGCGGGCCCCACGGCTCCTGCCTGCGGCCTTACGTTTATGGGCGTGGATTACGATCCCGCCGAGCTTGTCGTGCTCGACTAGGGGAGGGCTCGACGCGCCGTTCGTCGGCACCTGTCATCTGTGGGCTGCGCGTGTGCAACATCTGTTCTTGGCGTGCAGTGCAACCGGTGTCTCATTGCTTTTATTGCCGGGGTGTACCATGAACGACAGTTTGATTCATTGCTGTCGAGAGGACGGATAACTTGGTTCGACGTGGCTCGCATCCGCGACTTTCGGTGATCCTTGTAGTAGAAGGTTCGCCCAGCTATGCGATGCGTGCGCTCGAGAGTATCCAGAACCAAGACCTCTATGATTTGCAGATTGTCGTTGTCTGCCGCGATGCTGCGCCCGGTGTGCGCCATTCGCTTCAAGTTGCTGCCGACAGGGACATCCATATTGATTTGATTGATGTCGAGGACGCGAAGCGCGGCGCTTGTCTTCGTGCCGGTTTTGATGCCTCGCGCGGCTCTCACATCATCGCCATGAACGCCGATGAGTGGTTTGCTCCGCAGGCCCTTTCCAAGATGGTCGATATCGCGTGCGATACTGCGGCAGACATTGTGCTCCCCTCGGTGTCGCTCGATCGATACGATGCGCATCGCGAGCGTCATTCGCGCGTCTTGGATGCTACTCATATTTCCATTGATGGCAAATCTTCGATGGTGGCCGGGCTGCCTCAGTTGATTTTGGGCGGCCTAGTCGCTCAGACCTCTGGCGTGATGTATAGCCGTCCGCTGTTTGAAGCATGCCTGTCGCGTGGCAAGGCGTACCGTACGGTTGAGTTTATGGCTTATGCGCTCTCGCAGGCACGATTCGTGTCCGGCTGCGGCGACGCTTGTTTCCACGCGGTGGCACCTAAGCTTACAGATGCCTTTGATCCCACCATGTATGCCAGGATATCCGATGACACTCGAGCGCTCGACGAGCTTGCGGACTCACTCTCGGAAGCAGATAGCGGTGGTCGGCTCAAGCTGGCAAGTCAAAAGTTCTACTTCGCCGGACTGGTCGCCTGCATCGAGAATTTGTGTCTGAGCCCGCATGGAGTGTCGTCAATCGAGCGTTCCGCCCGCATGCGTGATATGCTCGAGGCGCCTCGAACCCGTCAGATGGTCGCCGCGCTCAAGGATAACCATCGGGGACTCGGTCTGTTGTTTGGGCCGATCGCCAGCGCCAAGCCCGCGCGCTGCGTGATGTGTACGCATCTGGCAGCTTTTCTTAACCGGACGGGCGCAAAAACCGCCTAAACGGCTCATTTCGAAACAAATTTGCATAGAATTGTTTCGAAATGCGTTCTTATACACAAAAGCCTTCAAATAGCGTTAAACTATTCAATCATTGATTGATTGTCTCCGCCATCTTTTGGAGAGAGGGTTTGTATGGCTAAAAAACGCAATGGGCGCCAGGATGCCATTAGAGATATTGTGCGCAATAAGGACGTCCGCACGCAGCGCGTGCTGGTCGATGAGCTCCGCGCTATGGGCTTTGATTGCACGCAGGCGACTGTCTCTCGCGATATTGCCGATATGGGGCTGCGTAAGCTCCCTGAGGGCATCTATGTTCTGGCAGAGGACCTGCACCTGCAGCGTATGGTTTCCGAGCTCGTAACGGGCGTTCTGCGCACCGATAATCTGGTTATGATTAAGGCTCAGCCTGGCACGGCTTCCGGCATCGCCGCCGCTGTTGATGCGGCAGAGCTGCCCGATGTGCTTGGCTCGCTTGCCGGCAACGATACGATTTTGGTTATTGCCCAGACGGCCGAGGACGGCGAGCGTCTCGAGGCGCTGATCAATAAGCTGAGCAATTCTCGCAAGTAGGCGTGCGGGTCGTGCGCTCGGCCCTGCGCGCGCTGACATAGTTGCCTGTAAGGGGGTATCGACGATGGTCGGTACCCCCTTTTTGTTTGCCGGTATAAAGACCGCCTGCCAGGTCGCTTTAAACTAAAAGGCCCCCGAGCAGTTGAATAAGCTGTTCGGGGGCCTTGTTGCTTATGGCCGGATGATTTCTAGCCGACCGTATCGTCAGGCGTGGGCGAGGGGTCGGGAGTGGGCGTGGGCGTGGGCGTGCCGCCATCGCCGCCGGTCGAACCACCGGTGGAGCCGCCCGTCGAGCCACCGGTCGTACCGGTGCCGCCGGTGGTGTCGCCGCCCGTGGTCTCGGTGGTCGTGGTCGTCGTGGTAGTCGTTGTAGTGGTGGTTTCCTCTTCGTCCTCGTTCTCGTCCTTGTCCTTGTCGTCGTTCTCCGTCTTCTTGGTGTTGTTGGTGCCGTAGAACTTCCAGACGCTGTTGTTCTTATAGGTGGGCGCCGTTCCGGTCGCAAACTCCTCGCGCTCGGTACCGGTCAGAACGGTGTTCATAAACCGCTTAAAGACAGGCAGGTTGGTGCTGTCGCCCAGCAGGTCTGTGCCGTATTTTTGGATGGGGATCTCGCCCGCGGAATAGCCGGTCCACAGGGCGCACGCCAGCTGCGGGGTATAGCCGCAGAACCACAGGTTGGTGGTGTTGTCGGTGGTGCCCGTTTTGCCGGCATAGGGCTGGTTGACGCTCAGGGCACCGGCAGCACCCGTACCGCCGCCCTGCATGACGCCGGACAGAACATCGGTGACCGCGGCGGCCTCGCCCTCGGTAAGCACCTGTGAGGGATTGTCGGTGTGCTGGTACAGCACCGAACCGGTACGAGAGTCAATCTCGGTGATGGCGATCGGCTGGCGATAGTAGCCGCCGTTGGCAAACGTCGCGTAGGCGGCGGCCATCTCGAGCGGCGAGATCGAGCCGGTGCCGAGGGTCATGACGGGAACGTCCTCGATGTTGTCCTTGGCGGGATCGATGCCGAGCTTTTTGACGAGCGAGATGATCTTGCTGTTGCCGACGGCTTCCGCCACCTGGATGTAGCCGGTGTTGGAGGAGTATGCCGTCGCCTGCTTAAGCGTGATGTTGCCATAGCTATGGTTGGCGTAGTTTTGGACCTCGGTCGTGGTGCCCTTGGCCTTGAGCGGCGAGTTGCAGTTGAGGGTGACGTTGGGGTTCATGCCGTTTTGGATGGCAGTTGCCAGCGTAAAGGCCTTAAAGGTGGAGCCGACGGGACGCTTGGCCGTGGCATGGTTTACGTGGTTCTCGTCGGCGTTGTAGTCGTAGCCGCCCACCATGCACTTGATGTAGCCGGTCTTGGGGTCGACGACGACCATGCCCATGTCCAGGCCGTCGAGCGAGAGCGTGTCGAGCTGCTCTCGGACGGCATTCTCTGCCACCTGCTGCATCGTGGGGTCGATGGTGGTCTTGACGGTCAGGCCGCCCTTAAAGAGCACGTCGGTCGAGAACTCCTGCTCCAGCAGCTGCTTAACATAGGCGACAAAGTAGGGCTGCGAGTATACGTCGACGCCGCTGCCCGAAATCTCGGTCACGTTGAGGGTGATGGGCTCGGCCTGTGCGGCATCGTGCTCCTCCTGCGTGATGTGGCCCAGGCGCAACATGTTGTCAAGGACCTTGTTGCGACGGGACAGCGCCAGGTCGGGGTTGACCGTGGGGTCGTACTGCGAGGGCGAGTTGGGAAGGCCGATGAGCAGTGCGGCCTCGCTCAGGGTGAGGTCGGCGGCGCTCTTGGACAGATAGGTTTCGGCTGCGGCCTCGATGCCGTAGGCGCCGTGACCGTAGTAGATGGTGTTGAGGTACATCATGAGGATCTCGTCTTTGGAGTACATGTCCTCCATCTTGACGGCGATGTAGGCCTCGCGCACCTTACGCTCGATGGTCGAGTCGAACTGCTCCTCCTGCAGGATGGTGTTGCGCACCAGCTGCTGGGTGATAGTCGAGGCGCCTTCGTGCCCGCCGCCGAGGGTTGCCACCGCAGCACGCGCGATACCCCACAGGTCGATACCGCCGTGCTCGTAGAAGCGCTCGTCCTCGACGTCAACGGTGCCCTGCAGCACGTAGGGGGAGACCTCGTCCTTGGTGATGGACTTGCGGTTTTGCGTGTAGAAGCTCGCAATCTTGTTGCCGTTGCAGTCGACGATCTCGGTGGGCTCGCTCACCAGATACGCGTTGGCGTCGGTGTAGTCGGGCAGATCGGACAGCCAGCGGTTGACGTTGCCGACCATGCCGATGCCAAACGCCACGCCCGCGATAAGCAAAAAGCCCAAAAACGAGAGCAGGATTATGGGCAGAGCATGCGTCTTTGAACGGCTGCGTCCCTGTCGTTGGCGAGGACCCATATATTGACCTCCAGGTATGTCGTGCCGGACGGTGGATGTGCCGTCGGGGCAGGATGGACATAAGTTATTACACGATAAACCAAACGGGGCGCGCGAGGCCTCGTGTATGCTGGAAGACGGCATTTTTCAGAGTGAATGCATACCTTGGTAAGGAGTTTGTCGATGGCGATTCGGACGATGGGGCCGAGCGGACAATACGAGACTGGATTGGATGCTGCCGGTGCGGCGCTGCCCGAGCTGCTGGCGCCGGCGGGCGGACTCGACCAGATGCTTGCGGCCATCGCCGCGGGTGCCGATGCCATCTATGCGGGGTTGGGCGGCTTTAACGCCCGTGTGAGCGCCCATGGCTTTACAGATGACGAGTTTGCGCGCGGCTGCGCCGTGGCGCATGCCCATGGCGTGCGTGTGTACGTAACGCTCAACGTGTTCGTGTTTGACGATGAGTTGTCCGACGCGGTGGCGTTGGGAGCTCATGCACTGGAGCTGGGCGCCGATGCTCTGATTGTCGCCGATGCCGGGTTGGCCTGCGCGCTGCGCGCGGCGATTCCCGGGGTCGAGATTCACCTGTCCACGCAGGCGGGCGTTCATAGCGAAGGCGCCGTGCGGCTTGCCGCCGATGAGCTGGGAGTCGAGCGCGTGACGACGGCACGCGAGCTGGCGGTCGACGAGATTGCGGCGCTATGTGCCACGGGCGTGCCCATCGAGGTATTCTGCCACGGTGCGATTTGCATCGGCTATTCGGGGGCGTGCGAGTTTTCGGCCCTGCGGCGTGGGCGCTCGGCGATGCGCGGCGACTGCACGCAGCCGTGCCGTCTGGCGTACGACCTGGTGGACGAGGCGGGACAGAGCGTTGTCGCCGTCGAGGGAGATCGCCTGCTGTGCCCGCGCGACTATCTGGGTATTGCACATCTGCCCGAGCTTGTAGATGCCGGCGTGGCGTCGCTCAAGATCGAGGGGCGCATGAAGAACCCCGATTACGTATTCAACGTGGTGCGGGTGTGGCGCCGGGCACTCGATATGCTGCGCGACGGCGCGTGGGACCCCGACGCCGTGGAAGAGCTTGAACGCGAGCTGGGGAGGTCGTTTAACCGTGGGTTTACCGATACGTACCTGCGAGGGCGTTCGGGTGCCGAGCTGATGAGCTTTGAGCGCGCAATTAACCAGGGCGTGCGCGTGGGGCGTTTGGTCGCTGTGGGCCACGAAGAGGTGACCGTTGAGCTCGACGCCGCCGTGGCGGCGGGTGACACGCTCGAGATTCGGTTCTATCCGGGTGTCGACGCGCGTCCCGATGTGCCCAAGCGCTGGCCGCAGGTGCCCTGCCCGGTGGATGCCGCAGCGGGGAAGCGCGTCGTCGTGCATTGCAAGCGTAAGGTGGACGCGGGCTGCGAGGTATACCTGATTCGCAGCGCCGGCGTGTTGGATCAGACGGCGGCGGTGTTGGAGCGCATGCGGGCCGAGGCGGATGCGATTGCGCCCGTTGCGCGTGCCGTTGAGGTGCTGCCCTTTGAGGGCGTTGCGGTGGATGGCGGTGCGTCGACGGAGTTGGTGGAGTGCGCGGTTCCCGCTCGCATGGTTTTTGCTTGGCAGCTGATGGATGCCGACCCGCGCGGAGAACTCGATTTGTCCGACGCCGTTGTGGTGCTTGACGAAGTGTGCCGCACGGGTGACGCTGACTGGACCCGCTCACTGATGCAGCGTGCCAGGCGTGTCGTCTGCCGCAGCCTGGGACAGGTGGTGATCGCTCGCGAGCTGGGCGTGACGTTTGACGTGGCGGCGCCGGTGTTCTGCGCGAATCGGGCCACGCTTACCTGGCTGCGCGGACTCGGTGCGGGGCGGGTGTACTTGCCGGCCGAGTTGCTCGGCAATGATGCGGAGCGTATTGCCGAACTGGCCGCTGAACCCGGCGTCTTGGGTCCGGTCGACGCCGCCCGTCCCGAGCTTATGGTGTGCGAGCACTGCCTGCTGACCGCCGAGGGCGTCTGTGCCACCGATGAGACGGGACAGGTCCGTTGCCGCGACTGCTTGCGTCGTCGGCAGGTGCGCTATCTGGTCGAGCGTGACGGTACACGTCTGCCAGTTGCCATCGACGCATGCGGCAGGACGAGGATTTTCCTGTCGTAGGTGCTGCGTCGCGTCAGTTTGTTATCATATGAGAGTTTATGGACTTCCAGCACCGCCGTTTTCGGCGAGGGTGCTATAGCAAAAGGAGGATACCCAATGCTGTCTGTTGACGAGCAAATGCGTATCATCACCTCGGGCGCTGCGAAGATCGTCCCCGAGGCCGACCTTCGCAAGAAGCTTGAGAAGGGCGAGCCCCTCAACATCAAGCTCGGCGTCGATCCCACCAGCCCCGACCTGCACCTGGGCCACGCCGTGCCGCTGCGCAAGATGCGTCAGTTCCAGGACCTGGGCCACAACGTCACCCTCATCATCGGCAACGGTACCGCACTGATCGGCGACCCCTCGGGCAAGAATTCCACCCGCCCGCAGCTTTCTCAGGAGCAGATCGAGGCTAACGCCGAGACCTACGTGAGCCAGGCCATGAAGATCCTGGACCCCGAGAAGACCACCATCGTGCACAACGGCGACTGGATCTTGTCGATGGATCTGGCCGGTCTGCTGCAGGTGTGCTCCAAGTTCACCGTCGCCCGCATTCTTGAGCGCGATGACTTTACCAAGCGCTACCAGTCCCAGACGCCGATCGCCCTGCACGAGTTCCTGTATCCCGTGATGCAGGCATACGATTCGGTCATGATTAAGGCTGACGTGGAGATGGGCGGTACCGACCAGCTTTTCAACCTGCTCGCCGGCCGTGAGCTCATGGAGAAGATGGGCATGGAGCCGCAGATCGCGCTCACCATGCCGCTGCTCGAGGGCACCGATGGCGTACGTAAGATGTCCAAGTCCTATGGCAACTACATCGGTCTGACCGACGCGCCCAAGGATATGTTCGGCAAGACCATGTCCATCCCCGACGAGATGATCGGCAAGTACTACCGCCTGGCGAGCTCGCTCACTCCGGCCGAGGTCGACAAGATCGACGCTGCCCTGGCCGATGGCTCTGCCGACCCCTACGAGCTCAAGCGCGCTCTGGGCCGTGACCTGTGTGACACCTACCACGGCGCCGGTGCCGGCGACGAGGCTCAGGCCGAGTTCGACCGCGTGTTCAAGGAGGGCCAGCTCGCCGACTTCCCCGAGAAGCACGTTGAGCTGACTGTTAACGACGAGGGCCAGATCTACCTCGCCGGCCTGCTCAAGGACTTGGGTCTTTCGGCGAGCGCCGGCCAGGCCCGTCGCGATATCGACGGCGGCGGTGTCAAGATCAACGGCAAGGCCGTGGCTCCCAAGAGCTATAACATCGATCCCAGCGCCCTCAAGCTGGGCGACACCCTCTCCGTGGGCAAGCGCAAGGGTTTCAAGTTGATTTAGTTCCGCCGTTCTAACGAACGGCGGACCGGCCGACGCTGCGCGGGCCGCATTTGGACAATCTGACGTTCAACTTCAAGGGCGCGACCAGAAGGTCAGCGCCCTTTCGTTTCACGTCACCTTGTCTCAAATGCGGCCCGCTCGCTGTCGTTGCCAAAACATCGCCGCTTCCGTTGTTGGCACTTGGGGACGTTCCTTTTGTGCCGGCACTTTGGGACACTCCTTGTCATTGGTGCAAAGCAACCTCTCCTCATTGCGCCAAGCGGCGTGTGCCGTTAAGCGGAGAGGCGTATTGTTGACCCATCGTTTGGGCATACAATGGCTATTGACTTGCTGCGGTGAAGGCCTGTCCGCTCCGCAGCTGCTTTCTACGGTTAAAGGAGTATGTATGTCCGTTGAGGTCATGAGGTCTGTGATCGAGGCCGCCGAGGGCCGCGTGCCCGTCGACAGGCTGTTTACCAATGCGCAGATCGTCGACGTGTATGGCCAGCGTGTGGCGCCCGGTAGCGTTGCCGTCAAGGACGGTGTGATCGTCGGCGTGCTCTACGATGGTCGCGACGATGCCGCTGGCACCTACGAGGCAACTGAGGTCATCGACTGCCAGGGTCGCTATCTCGCTCCCGGTTTTATTGACGGGCATCTGCATATCGAGTCTTCGAACATCCGTCCCGCCGAGTATGCTCGCATGGCCGCGACGCGCGGTACCACCACCGCCATTGCCGACAGCCACGAGATTGCCAATGTTGCCGGTCTCGACGGCTTGCGCTTTATGATTGAGGATGGCCGCCGCGCACCCATCTCCATCAAGTACATGATGCCTTCGTGCGTGCCCGCGCTGCCCGACGAGCAGGCCGGTGCCGTTATTTCGGCTGCCGATATGCAGGCGTTTTTTGCCGAGCATCCGGGCGATGTCTTTGGTCTGGGCGAGATGATGAACCTGCCGGGCGTCTTTATGGCCGATCCCGAGACCTGTGCTCGCATTGATGCTGCCAACCAGACGCCGTCCAGGCAGGTTGACGGCCATGCGCCGCTCGTTGCCGGCAAGGACCTCAATGCCTATGCCGCGGCGGGCATTATCGCCGACCATGAGTCGACGATTCCCGAGGAGGCACTCGACAAGCTATCTCGCGGCATGTATGTGATGCTGCGCGAAGGTACGTGCAGCCATGACCTGGCCAACCTGTCTCCGATGTTGCTGGAGAATCCCGCGCGCGCCCGCCGCTGCTGCTTTGCGACTGACGACCGCGCCCCTTCCGATGCGCTTGCAACCGGCATGATCGACAACGCCTGCCGCGTGGCTATCGAGGCCGGCATCGACCCGGTGGTCGCCATCTCTATGGCGTCCCTTTCCACGGCTGAGGCATTTGGCCTGGACCACGGCTGTCGCGACCCGCATGAGCTCCGTGGCGCGATCGCCCCGGGCAAACGCGCCGACCTGCTGTTGCTCGATGACCTGACGTTTGCCACGGCTCCGCATCGCGTATATGCCGCCGGTGCTCTGGTGGCGCAGGACGGTACCTTTGTGGGCGAGATCGCACCCGAGATGGCCGAGGTTGCGGCCCTTGCCGATGAGCTGCGTGCCTCCGTTAAGCTGCCGAAGCTTTCGCTCGACGTATTCGACTATGCCTTTAAGCCGGGCGAGGCCGTGATTGACGTGGTGCCGGGCAAGGCCATCACGGGCATGGTTCGTCCCGAGACTGACGAGGACTTGCGTCGCATTATGCTGATTGAGCGTCATGGCCGCGGCGTGTCGCTGCAGGCCGAGGGCGCCGACGGCGACGGCCCCGCTGGCCTGGGCCTGGTCGGCAAGCATATCGGTCGCGGCTGGGTGCGCGGTTTCACCATCACGGGTGGCGCCATTGCCTCCACGATCGGCCACGACTCGCACAACGTGTGCGCGGTGGGCGACAACGCCGCCGATATGATGGCCGCCGTTGAGGCCGTGGGCCAAGGTGGTCACGTGCTGGTGCGCAACGGCGAGGTCGTGGCGCGCATTCCGCTGGCGCTCGGTGGCCTGATGAGCGAAGGCACGGCCGAGGACGTTGCCGCGCAGCACGACGACTTTATGGTCAAGGCGCGCGCCATGGGTATTGAGCCGCCGCTCGACCCTATCATGGGCATCATCTTCCTGCCCCTGCCGGTCATCCCGACGCTCCGCATCCGCCCCGAGGGCATGTTCGACGTCACGACCTTCACCTACGCCGACTAGTCATCGGGGACGTTCTTAAACGACTAGTCGTCGGGGACACTCTTTGGCGTGTCGCGTGACGCCGCGACCGTGGGGCCTCTGGCGCGCGTGAGCTATTTGCTAGGTCCTTGTAACGTTTGCGCCCGCGGAGTCTTATTTGAGCTCCCTTTGGGTACGGTGATTTTGGATATACGTCCGATTCCATCAAGCCCGAAGGGAGCTTTTCTATGTTTAAACTGATTGCATCCGATATGGACGGCACACTGCTTGACGAAAACGGCCGGGTGCCTCCCGAGACCTACGAACTGATTCTGGCGCTACACGAGCATGGCGTGCATTTCGCCGCATCGTCAGGTCGTCGCTACGATCGCCTGTGCGAGTTCTTTGCGCCCGTTCGCGACAAGATGGACTTTGTCGCCGCTAACGGCGCCCAGGTCTACGCCGACGGTAAGATGGTAGACCGTGAGGTGTATTCCCACCTGGCGATTCGAAGGCTCGCCCAGGCCGTCAGGACATTTCCCAATCTGCATCTTGCGCTCTTTGACCGAACCAAGTCCTTCTTGCTCGATGACGAGTGCAAGTTCGTGCGTGAGGTCGATAAGGACCTTCCCAATGCCGAGCGCATTTGGGAGCTGCCCGATCCCAGCGTAAATATCATCAAGGCGAGTATCTTTTGCGATGACTGTGCCGTTATGGACAGTGCCTACGTACTGCAGCGCGAGCTTGGCCAGCTTTTTACCTTTGCGCCTTCTGGAAACGCATGGATCGATGCCATGCAGCCTGGTGTGTCGAAGGCCTCGGGAATCGAGCAGCTCATGGAGCACTATGGCGTCGAACGCGACGAGGTCATGGCGTTTGGCGACTCGATGAACGACTACGAGATCATTCGCTTTGTCGGCACGGGCTGCGCGATGGAAAATGCGCGCCCCGCGCTCAAGGCGGTGGCCGATCGCGTGGTGGGTTGTAACCGTGACCACGCCGTCCAACGTGAGCTCCGTCGCGTGCTGGAGAGTCTCTCCTAATCCGGCAGATGGGGACGTTCTTTTTCTGCCGGCAGTGGGGGACAGTCCTTGCAGCTTTTTGCGAAGAGTGTCCCCAGTGACTAGTCGTTTAAGAACGTCCCCAGTGACTAGGCGAGGGCGGCCATGATGGTGCGGGCGACGCCGTCGTGGTCGTTGTCGTATTCGGTGATGGCGTCGGCGGCCTCGCGGTCTTCGGGCTCGGCGTTGATCATGGCCATGCCATGGCCCGCTGCCTGCAGCATGGGGATGTCGTTGATGTTGTCGCCGAACGCCCAGGCGTCGGCGAGACGCTCGCCCAGATGCTCACACAGCCACGTGAGGGCCGTTCCCTTGGTGGCGCCCTCGCCCATGACCTCGATATTCATGGCGTAAGAACGCGTGACCTCAATGCCTCCGAGCGTGTCGAGCGCCGCCGCGATGGCGTCGCGATCGGCCGGGTCGTGCCAGTACATGGCGATGCGTTCGAGCGTCTCGACTTCGTCGATCTTGCTGTCGATATCCATGTCGATCGGTGTTCGTGTGCGCTTGAGCGAAGCCGCGATGTGGGGATCGCCGCCGCAGAACTCATCTAGGCGCCCGTAAAGCGAACGGGGGAGGAAACACTGTCCATCCGCGAAGATATCGAAGGTCACATCGTGGCCGGCGGCAATGCGATGGATGCGGTGGGCAATGCCGCAATCGAGCGGACGGCTCAAGATGCACGTGGCGCGCGAGGCGTCGGTGGGCACATCGTCGTCGAGCTGCCAGACGCTGGCGCCGTTGGCGCAGACTGCGTAGTGCACGGCGGGATGGGCGAGAATGGGCTCAAAGATGCCCGACAGCGGACGCCCCGTGCAGGGAACAAACTCGATGCCACGACGTGCGAGCTCGTCGAGCATTGTCCAGGTGGCATCGCTCATCTGCTTATCGCTCGTCAGCAGCGTCCCATCCATATCGGAAAACACAATCATTTGATGCAGCCCTTTCTACTGGCATAAAAAGCGTGGCCGAGGGCTTGGGTCCCTGGCCACGCTCGAGTTCTATAACGGTCCGCGTCCTAGCGGTCGGCGAGCGGCTTGTACTCCAGCGGCTCGATCACCGGACGATAGGCGGGGCGGATGATACGGTGCGCGCAGAAGAGCTCTTCCATGCGGTGCGCCGACCAGCCGGCCATGCGGGCGACGGCGAATAGCGGCGTAAAGAGCGTCTCGGGCACGCCGAGCATCTTGTAGATAAAGCCCGTGTACAGGTCGATGTTGGCGCAGATGGGCTTGGTCATGCCGTGGTCGCGCATGACCTGGGGTGCCAGGCGCTCGATACGCTCGATGAGTGCGAACTCTTCGCCCAAGTCCTTCTTGGCTGCCAGTGAGCGCGCGTAACGGCGGCAGACCTCGGCGCGCGGGTCGCTGAGCGTATAGACGGCGTGGCCCATGCCGTAGATGAGGCCCGTGCCGTCGAAGGCCTGCTTGTCGAGGATCTTGCCCAGGTAGGCCGCGACCTCGTCCTCGTCCTCCCAGTTGGAGACATGCGCGCGGATGTCCTCGTGCATAGACACGACCTTGGCATTGGCGCCGCCGTGGCGCGGGCCCTTGAGCGAGCCGATAGCCGCGGCGTAGGCGGAATACGGGTCGGTGGCCGAAGACGACAGCACGCGGCAAGCGAAGGTGGAGTTGTTGCCGCCGCCGTGCTCGGCATGCAGCATGAGCATAACGTCGAGCAGCATCGCCTCATCGCGGGTGAACGCCATGCCGCCGCGCAGGACCTGTAGGATGGTCTCGGCGGTGGAGAGGCCGGGCGTGGGGTGCGGCACGTGAACTTCGGAGCCGCGAAGCTTGGCGACCGAGGCCATGTGTGCGAAGGCGGCGATGCGCGGGAGACGTGCGAGCATGGAAATGGCGACGTCGATTTCGTGCTCGGGCGTGATCACGTCTGGTTCGGCATCGAAGGCGTAGAGCAGCAGCACGGCGCGCTGAAGCACATTCATGATGCTCGACGACACCGTGGTCATGGGAAACTCTTTGACGTACTCGTCGCTCAGATGTCTAAAGGCACCTAGGCGCTCGCAGAAGCCGTCGAGCTCTTCCTTGTTGGGCAGCGAACCCGTGATAAGCAGATAGGCGACTTCTTCGTAGCCGTAGCGATTCTCGGCCTGGGCATTGTTGACCAGATCCTCGATGCTGTAGCCGCGAAGCGTGAGCTTGCCCTGATCGGGCACGACCTTTCCGTCGACCTTGTTGTAGCCGTGCACATCCGAGATACGAGTGAGGCCCGCGACCACGCCCGAGCCGTCGGCATTGCGCAGGCCGCGCTTGACATTGTGCTCTTCGAACAAGCCCTCGTCATAAGGGTCGGTCGGCAGGCCGTGGTAGAGGCTTTCGCTCTCAGGCGAAATCTGGCGGCTTGCTTCGTAATCCAGAACCAGTCGGCTCAAGTGGTCATCGAAGCGGTAATAGATTTTCTTGGCGTCGTAGGCCATGCGCGCTCCTCTCCGGGCCGCATCGGGGTGGCTTGCATGGGCATGCGCGCGTCAGGCTATCCCCGGCGGCTTGCTCGCTACAGGCGGTACATAAAGTTAAAGACATCCTCGCGCTGGATGGACACGTTGACGCCCGAAAGCTCGCCGGCCTCGGCCAGGGCCTTCTGCAGCTCGGCGAAGTCGAGCTTGGACTCGGCGGTGTCGGCCAGCATGGTCATGGTGAAGATGTCCTCGATAATGGACTGCGTAATGTCGCGGATGTCGACGTTGGCCTCGCCCAGAACACGGGTGACGCCGGCGACGATACCGGGGCGGTTCTTGCCAAGGACGGTGATGACGATGCGGGAGGACGAGATCTCGGCCATGGGAAACCCTTTCGCGTGATTGCGGCGCGCGCGGGGCGCTCCGCTACGGTACAGTGTTCATCATTGTACCTGTCTGGCGCAAAAAAGGCGCGCTCGCTGCGGCGTTACATGCCTGCAACATGGGAGAAGGGGCAACAGGGTGCGTGTCCGCTGCGGTTGGTCGCGCCGCGTTGCACAAAGACCGTGAACCTTTTGTGGGACGCGCGGCGCCGTGGTACCATAGCCGAGTTTGTTGTCTTGGTCGGAAACCAAGACGCCTTATGCGCTGATCGGTAACCAGCGCCTGACCAATAAGGAGTCCTACCATGAAGCAGGGTATCCATCCCCAGTATGTCGAGTGCACGGTGACGTGCTCCTGCGGCAACACCTTCAAGACGCACGCTACCGTGTCCGAGATGAAGGTTGAGCTTTGCAACGAGTGCCACCCGTTCTACACCGGCCAGCAGAAGTTCGTCGACACCGGTGGACGCGTCCAGCGCTTCGCCGACAAGTTCGGTGGCGCCGCTGCCGCCCAGCTCAAGAAGGCCGAGGAGGCCAAGGCTGCCAAGGCTGCCAAGGCTGCTGAGGCCGAGGCCGCTCGCAAGGCCGCCGCTGAGGCTAAGGCTGCCGAGAAGGCCAAGCGTGCTGCTAAGTTTGCCGAGGAGGCTGCCAAGCAGGCCGCCGAGGCTCCCGCAGAGGCTCCCGTCGAGGAGGCCGCTGCCGAGGCCGAGACCACCGAGGCTGCTGAGTAAATAGCTCGCCGAGGAATCGCTCGCATTCATGGCAAAAGGGCCGTGCATCCGTTTGGGTGCGCGGCCCTTTTCTTTTTATTGGTGCAGGCTAACCCGTTCCCATTGCACCAGATTGGTGCGAAGGGGACGGGTTGGTTTGCACCAAATGGCAGAGTGACGGCGTTTTCCCAGATAAAACCTGCCAAAATAAACCAGTCCCTTTTTGGCAGGTCGGTCGGGTCGTAGTTATTACGTGGCGGTCGAGGTCGACCGTATAGGCCGCGCCTTGTTTGGCTAAAGTACAATCATCTGTGTTTAACTCGCCCGCAGCTGCACGGCGTGGGCGATGGCCAAAAAGGAAAACCACATGGGATTCATGTCAAAGCTGCTGTCCTTTGGATTCGATAAGGACCTTAAGCGCTACTACAAGATCGTCGACCAGATCAACGGTCTTGAGCCCCAGTTTGAGAAGATGACCGAGGAGGAACTCCGCGCCCAGACCGATAAGTTCCGCGAGCGTTACGCCAACGGCGAGTCGCTCGACGACATGCTTCCCGAGGCCTTTGCCACCGTGCGCGAGGCTTCCAAGCGCATCACGGGCATGCGCCACTTTGACGTACAGCTCATCGGCGCCATGGCGCTTCATGAGGGTCATATTGCCGAGATGAAGACCGGCGAGGGCAAGACGCTCGTCTCCACCTTGGCCGGCTACCTCAACGCTATCGCCGGCAAGGGCGTGCATGTCGTTACCGTCAACGATTACCTGGCAAAGCGCGACTCCGAGTGGATGGGCCGCATCTACAAGTACCTGGGCATGACCGTCGGTCTGCTCCAGAACAACATGCCGCTCGAGCTCAAGCGCCCGGCCTACCAGGCAGACGTCACTTACGGCACCAACTCCGAGTTCGGTTTCGACTACCTGCGCGACAACATGGTCACCCGTCCCGAGCAGCGCGTGCAGCGCGGTCACAACTACGCCATCGTCGACGAGGTCGACTCCATCCTGATCGATGAGGCCAGGACGCCGCTCATTATCTCGGGCGCCGGCACTAAGTCCGCCAGCACCTACAAGGACTTCGCGCGCGCCGTGCGCGGCCTGGAGCGCGGTGAGGACGTGTCGCACGACATGCTCACCGCCACCGAGGACGTTGAACCCACGGGCGACTACGTCATGGACGAGGCCAAGCACACCATCGCCGCCACCGAGCGCGGTCTTAAGAAGATCGAGCGCCGCCTGGGTATCGATGACATCTATGCCGATCTCTCCGGCCAGCTGGTCAACCACCTGCAGCAGGCGCTGAAGGCCCAGTACATGTTCCACCGTGATAAGCAGTACGTGGTCACCAACGGCGAGGTCAAGATCGTCGACGAGTTCACCGGCCGCATTATGGAAGGCCGCCGTTACTCCGAGGGCCTGCACCAGGCCATTGAGGCCAAAGAGGGCGTGCTCGTACGCGAGGAGAACCAGACCCTGGCCACCATCACCCTGCAGAACTACTTCCGTCTGTATGACAAGCTCTCCGGCATGACCGGCACGGCACTTACCGAGGATGCTGAGTTCCGCGAGATCTACAAGCTGCCCGTCGAGGTCATCCCCTCCAACAAGCCCGTGCAGCGCGTGGACCACGAGGACCTGGTGTACCGCACCATTCAGGCCAAGTACAACGCCGTTGCCGACGACGTCGAGCGTCGTCACGCCAAGGGACAGCCGGTCCTGGTGGGCACCGTCTCCATCGAAAGCTCCGAGAAGCTGTCCGCCGCCCTTACCAAGCGCGGCATCGCGCACGAGGTCCTCAACGCCAAGCATCACGAGCGCGAGGCTCATATCGTTGCCCAGGCCGGACGCTACGGCGCCGTGACCATCGCTACTAACATGGCCGGTCGTGGTACCGACATCCTGCTGGGCGGCAACCCCGACGAGCTGGTGCGCGAGCGCCTTGAGTACGAGGGCCTGACCATGGAGGACGTGACGCCCGAGCAGCTCGAGCAGTTTAACGCCGAGGCCAAGGAGACTTGCAAGGCCGAGCGCGAGCGCGTGCTTGCCGCCGGCGGCCTGACCGTTATCGGCACCGAGCGCCACGAGTCCCGCCGTATCGACAACCAGCTGCGCGGCCGCTCCGGCCGTCAGGGCGATCCGGGCGAGACCCAGTTCTACCTGTCGCTCGAGGACGACCTCATGCGCCTGTTCGGCGGCGACAAGATGGACCGCGTCTCCAAGATGATGGTCACGGCCGACATGGGCGACGACATGCCCATCCAGCACAAGATCATCTCCAAGGCCGTCGAGAGCGCCCAGCACAAGGTCGAGAGCATCAACTTCTCCATGCGTAAGAGCGTCCTTGAGTACGACGACGTCATGAACAAGCAGCGCCAGGTCATCTACGCCGAGCGCAATAAGATTCTGGACGGCAAGGACCTGACCGACCACATCACCGAGGTCATGCACGACACCGTGTACCGCTGCGTGCAGGAGTTCTGCACCAAGGACAGTCACGATGGCGAGCGCGACCTGGAGGGCCTGCGCAAGTGGGTTGTGGAGCTCACCGGCCACATCGATACGCCGAAGTTCCCCGACGAGGATTATGAGGCCCTGGCTGCCGATGTCCTGGCTTACGTAGAGAAGTGCTACAACATGAAGGCCGAGCGCTTGGGCGAGGACCTGATGCGCGAGCTCAACACCCAGGTCATGCTGCGCGTCATCGATACCCGCTGGATGAACTACCTGCAGGAGATGGACTACCTCAAGACCGGCATCGGCCTGCGCGGCTTTGGCCAGCGCGACCCGCTGGTTGAGTACAAGACCGAGGCCTACGGCGCGTTCCAGATACTCGTCGATACCATGTACGAGGATTATCTGCGTACGGTTCTGCGCATCGAGATCAAGGCTGCCCCGCGTGCCGTGGAGCACAAGGAGGAGCCCGCGCTCGAGGGTGCGCACTTCTCCGGTCCTGCCGAGGTCGATGGTGACAACGGCGGCTCGGTGCTGCGCAAGCAGGCGCAGGTGCAGGCCCGCATGGCTGTCCAGGGTGGTCCGGCTGCCGTCAACAACGGTGGCAAGGTGACCACCTATCGCAAGTCCGAGAGCGACGATCCGTACGTTAACGTGGGCCGCAACGACCCGTGCCCCTGCGGTAGCGGCAAGAAGTTTAAGTACTGCCACGGCAGGAATCGTTAATGGCTGAGGCTTTAGAGGTAACGCCCGCCGAGCTGGACGCGTTTGCGGACCGGCTCGGTGAGGTCGAGTCGTATCTCCACCTGGACGAGAAGCGTACCCGCGTGTTCGAGCTCGAGGCCAAAAGTGTTGCCCCTGGCTTTTGGGATGACGCCGACGCCGCCCGTGCCACCATGGAGGAGATCGCGCGCACCAAGGAAGATATCGCTGCCGTGGACACCGCGCGCGGCGAGCTTTCCGATGCCCGCGCCGCGCTGGAGCTTGCCGAGGAGATGGGGGATGACCCCGACGCCGCCGCCCTTCGCGAGGAGGCTGCAGCCACGGCTGAGCGCCTGGCCCGTGCCATCGATGAGCTTGAGCTTTCGAGCTGGTTTACCGGTGAGTTCGATCACGGCGATGCCATTGTGACCATCAAGCCCGGACAGGGTGGTCTGGAGGCCCAGGACTGGACCTTCATGCTCTTTAAGATGTACATGAAGTACTGCCAGCGTCGCGGCTGGAAGGTCACCATCAACGACTGTCCCGCGGCCGAGGTCATCGGCATTGACCGTGCGACCTTTACCGTCGAGGGCAAGGACGCATTTGGCATGCTGCGCGCCGAGGCCGGCGTCCACCGCTTGGTTCGCATTAGCCCCACCGACGACAAGAAGCGCCGCCAGACCACGTTTGCCGGCGTCGAGGTCATCCCCGTGCTACCCGATGATATCGACATCGAGATCAGTCCCGATGACATCCGCGTGGACGTGTACCACGCGAGCGGCCCGGGCGGTCAGGGCGTCAACACCACCGACTCCGCCGTGCGCGTGACGCATTTTCCCAGCGGCATTGTGGTCACCTGCCAAAACGAGCGCAGCCAGATTCAGAACAAGGCCGCGTGCATGCAGATCCTCAAGGCTCGCCTGTACGAGATTGAGCTCGAGAAGCGCGCCGAGGCGCTCGATGAGATCCGCGGACCCAAGACCACGATTGGTTTTGGCAACCAGATTCGCAGCTACGTGCTCTACCCGTACCAGATGGTCAAGGACTTACGCACGGGCGTGGAGACCAGCAATGTCGAGGCCGTCCTTGACGATGGCGACCTGGACCCGTTTGTTATTGGCTACCATCGCTGGGCTACCGGCAACGCCGATGCAGAAGGCTCGGAGGTCTAAAACATCGGGTGGCTTCAAGCCGATGCCAAGCCCAACGGTTGGACGGGTTTGTATCCAGAATAAACCCTGCGCAGGGGTGGTTTTTGTCCGACGAATCGGTAGAATCGAATACAAGAAGAAGTTCAAAGCGCATCCGATGGGGTGCGCTTTTTTGAGGGAGGCAGCATGGCATATCGTCTGGACATCAAGCGCATTCTTTCGATGAACTTCTTTCACGACCTGCCCCAGATCATGTTGGGGTGTGCCTTGGCCGCCATCGCGACCGACTTGTTTTTGATTCCCAACGGTCTTGCCGCCGGTGGCGTTACGGGCCTTGCCACCATTATCCAGGCGGTCGGCGCGGCGCGCGGCCTATCGCTTCCCGTTGGTATTCAGACGATCGTGATGAACGCCTTGCTGTTGTTGGTCGTTATGCGCGAGGGCGGCATGTTCTACGTGGTGCAGACCGCGACGGGCTTTGTGCTGCTGGGCTTCTTTACCGATCTGTTCGCCCCGTTTGTAGCACCTCTGGCGGATGCGGACCTGATGCTCCCTGCCATGTGGGGCGGCATTATTACGGGCATCGGTTACGGCATGGTGTTGCGCGCCGGCGCCAACACCGGCGGCTCGGACACGATTGGCCAAATCATCTCGCGTAACACCTCGCTGCCGGTGGGCTCGACCGTCATGGCGATCGATGTTGCCGTATGCGCGCTATCGGCTCCGGTCTTTTCAATCGAAAACGCACTGTATGCAGGCCTTTCGATGGTCATTAGCGGCTACGTGATCGATGCCGTGGTCGATGGTGGCAACAAACGCCGTATGGTACTCATCATCTCGGACAAGTTCCCTGATATCGCTGCCGATATCATGTATGGCCTGGGTCGTGGTTGTACCAAGTTTAAGGCGACTGGCATGTATTCGGGTGCCGAGAAGCCAGTGATTATGGTCATCGTGAGCCGTCGAGAGCTCAATACCCTCAAGACGATCGTGCGCGAGCGCGATCCTCATGCCATCGTGACGGTTGCCGACGTTACGGAAGCCTTCGGCGAGGGATTCAAGGACATTAGCGCGTAGGGTCGATCGCGTTCCATCCAAAAGACGTTCACATTGATAAACCGTTTCATCAGCGGTTCTGCCTGCTAAATTGTTCAAATAATGATAAAAACTCTGGTAAAGCCATCAGTTTCCAGCATAATGAATGACGTACGTGCATTGCGGCTGTGTTGGGATTACCTTTCCGTGCCGTGCGCATTTTGTCTAATGAGGATGAAAGGAAGGCACAATGAGCGACGAAGAGCTCAAAAAGGTTGCCAACGAGGTAAGGAAGGGCATCGTCACCGGCGTGCACGCTGCCAAGTCCGGCCATCCGGGCGGTTCGCTCGGCGCTGCCGACATCATGACCTATCTGTACTTTGAGGAAATGAACGTCGACCCGGCCGATCCCCGCAAGGCCGATCGCGACCGTTTTGTGCTCTCCAAGGGCCATTGCGCTCCGGGCCTGTACGCCGTGCTCGCCGAGCGTGGGTTCTTCCCCAAGGAGGATCTCGAGACGCTGCGCCATATCGGCAGCCACCTGCAAGGTCATCCCAACATGAACGACACCCCGGGCGTCGATATGTCCACCGGCTCGCTGGGCCAGGGCATCTCCGCCGCCGTGGGCATGGCGGTTGCCGCCAAGCACTGGGGTGATACTTACCGCACGTACGCCCTGCTGGGCGATGGCGAGAGCGAGGAGGGCCAGGTCTGGGAGGCCGCCATGTTTGCCGGCAACCAGCAGCTCGATAACCTCTGCGTGATCGTCGACCACAACGGCCTGCAGATCGACGGTCCCGTCGAGGAGGTCAACGACCCCATGCCGCTCGCCGACAAGTTCCGTGCCTTTAAGTTCCACGTGGTGGAGCTCGCCGACGGCAACGACTTCGACCAGATCCGCGCCGCCTTTGCCGAGGCTCGCGCTACCAAGGGCCAGCCGACCGCCATTATCGCCGAGACCATGAAGGGCAAGGGCGTCTCCTTTATGGAGAACCAGGTGGGTTGGCACGGTAAGGCCCCCAACGATGAACAGTTTGAGCAGGCCATGGCAGAGCTCACGGCCGCCGGAGAGGAGCTCTAGGATGGCAGACGTCAAGAAAATCGCCACGCGCGTAAGCTACGGCGAGGCCCTCGTCGAGCTCGCCAACGAGCACGATGACTTTGTGGTCCTCGACGCCGACCTGGCCGCCGCCACGCAGACCGGCAAGTTTAAGGCCGCCTGCCCCGACCGCTTCTTCGATGTGGGCATCGCCGAGAGCAACCTGATGGGTGTTGCCGCCGGTATCGCAACCACCGGCCGCGTCGCCTTCGCGAGCAGCTTTGCCATGTTTGCCGCCGGCCGCGCCTTTGAGCAGGTCCGCAACTCCATCGGCTATCCGCACCTTAACGTTAAGATCGGTGCCACGCACGCCGGTATCTCGGTGGGCGAGGATGGCGCCACGCACCAGTGCTGCGAGGATATTGCCCTCATGCGCGTCATCCCCGGCATGACCGTGATCGTTCCCGCCGACGACATCGAGGCCCGTGCCGTGACGCGCGCCGCCTACGAGTGCGACGGCCCCGTGTACATGCGCTTCGCCCGTCTGGCCTCGCCGGTTATCAACGACCCCGAGACCTACAAGTTCGAGGTGGGCAAGGGCATCGTCATGCGCGAGGGCACCGACGTCACCATCATCGCCTGCGGCCTGATGGTCGGCGAGGCGCTCGAGGCTGCTGAGCAGCTTGCTGCCGAGGGCATCGATGCCGAGGTCATCAACATGCACACCATCAAGCCCATCGACGCCGACCTGATCGTCAAGAGCGCCACCAAGACCGGCCACGTCGTGACCGTCGAGGAGCACTCCGTGATCGGTGGCCTGGGCAGCGCCGTTGCCGACGTCCTGTGCGAACAGTGCCCGACGCCGCTCAAGAAGATCGGCGTCAACGACACCTTCGGCGAGTCCGGCCCGGGTGCCGAGCTCTTGCACAAGTATGGCCTGGACGCCGCCAACATCGTGGCGACCACCAAGGAGTTCTTGGCATAAGGCAAGGCGGATCTCAAGGACTGCTTCGCCAGAACTATGGAAACCCGGCAGGGGCGCTCTCTTGGAGAGCGCCCCTGTTTCAGTTGCGGTGAAATAGGGACTGATTAGACCTTTTAACTGGTAAAACAGTCCCTATTTCACCGCAACTCATGAAGACGCCCCTCAAGCACGGTCCCATCAGGGAAAAGGGCATATATCGACAAAGCGCAATTCAGACCCTTCCAGCGTTGTATATGCAGCACCCCAAGATAAACGCGGCGACCCCTTAGTTACCGCAGGCCGGACACAGGGCTACTCTCCAAATCTTTCCGCAGGACGGAGGAGCCCCCGCAGCGCGAAGCGCGCAGCGGGGGCTCCGACATGTCCGAGGACGATTTGGAGAGTAACCCTGTGCCCGGCCGACGGGATCCCTAAGCACGCCATGCTTCTTATGTGCAGCAAAGCTAATACTGCTAAAATACAAAACGCTCATGTAGTTTAAACGCACGACGATAAGGAGCACCAGTGGGTAACCACTTCCGTACCTCCGGTGCGGGCGATGATGCCCCCAAGACGCAGGCAGGCGTCCAGGGCAGTCGTTTCGCCACTCCGGATTCAGAGGGCCAGCCTGTTGCTCAGGCCCCCGCTCAGCCGGCAGATCAGGCACAGCCGGCATCCGATCCCTTTGCCTACAATCCAACCAGCGATGTCGCGCTTTCCGGCACGGCGGGTTTTGAGCCCGTTCAGGCCGTGACCGCTCGCGTGGAGCAGCCTCAGGCTGGTGCCGCCACGCCGCAGCCTACCATGGCCGGCATTCCCGACCCCTTGGCCCCTGCGACGCCGGCTCCTCAGCCTGCGCAGTCCGGTCTCTTTGCCGCTATTCCCGACCCCACGCAGCCTGCTGCCCCGGTGGTCGAGAGCGATCAGGCAGCCGAGGTCGCAAGCCTCGATAACGCGCTCAACAACCCCGATTTTACGTCAGTGTTTGCGCCCATCGATCCGCAGGCCAGCCGCAAGAAGATGGCCAAGCAGGCCGGTGTCGAGCCCGTCATCCTTATGGAGCATGTCACCAAGATCTATCCGGCACAGCCCAACAAGCCTGCACTCGACGACATCAACATCGAGATCTATCCGGGCGAGTTCGTCTTCCTGGTCGGTCACTCCGGCTCGGGTAAGACCACGCTGCTGTCGACGCTCAACCGTGACGTCAAGCCGACGAGCGGCCGCATCCTGGTTGCCGGTCAGGACCTCATGAAGATCAAGAACCGCAAGGTTCCGTTCCTGCGCCGCCAGATTGGCGCCGTGTTCCAGGACTTTAAGCTTCTGCCGCAAAAGACCGCCTACGAAAACGTGGCGTTTGCCCTGCAGTGCATCGGCAAGCCCAAGGGCGTCATTCGCAGCCAGGTGCCCGAGGTGCTGCGTCTGGTCGGTCTGGCCGATCAGATGGACTCGCTGCCCGACCAGCTTTCCGGTGGCGAGCAGCAGCGCGTTGCCGTCGCCCGCGCTATGGTCAACCGTCCGCCGCTGCTGATCTGCGACGAGCCGACGGGCAACCTCGACCCGGCGATCTCGCTGGGCATCATGAAGCTGCTCGAGCGTATTAACCGCACCGGCACCACCGTGATCGTCGCCACGCACGACCGCGAGATGGTCGATAGCATGCACCGTCGCGTGATCGCCCTCGAGGGCGGCCACGTTATTCGCGACCAGGAGAGGGGAGGTTACGGCAACTATGGCACCAACTAACGTGGGCTACTCCTTCAAAGAGGCAATCAGCCACTTCTTCCGTAACTGGACTACCTCGCTCGGCGCCGTCATCACGATCTTCCTTTCGCTGTTTATCATCGGCCTGTTCATTATGGGTTCCGCGATGCTGAACTCCGTGATCGGTACCGTCGAGGATCAGGTTGTCATTAATGCCTTTATTAGCGATGACGCCGATCAGGCAGACGTCCAGGCCTTTGAGGCCGAGCTCAAGACGTGGAGCAACGTCAAGTCCGTGACCTATAAGGATAAGGACGACGCGCTGGCCGAGTACACGAGCAAGATGTCGGGTAACGCCGACGCCACCATGAGCGCGCTCGACGGCCAGAACCCGCTGCCCGCCTCGTTTGCGATTGAGATGGACGATCCGTCTCAGGTCGAGAGCACGGCCAAGAAGCTCAAGAAGGATGCCGATTTCCAGAAGATCGCGGATGACGGCGACGTCAACGCGAGCGTGCTGTACGGCCAGGAGGAAGTGAGCCGCCTGTTCCAGGTGACCAACTACATCCGCATTGCCGCCGTGGTGCTCGTTGGCCTTCTGACCTTTATCGCATTCATCTTCATCAACAACACGATTCGCCTGTCCATCACGGCGCGTCGTCGTGAGATTGCGATTATGCGTCTGGTCGGCGCCAGCAACGGCTTCATTCGTGGCCCGTTTATCACCGAGGGCGTGCTGCAGGCCATTTTGGGCTCGCTGCTTTCCATCGGCGTTCTGGAGCTGCTGCGCAATCTGATGATTCCGCGTCTGCAGGAGAGCATCGGCTGGATGTCGTTTGCCCTGCCGATGCAGTACTACCTGGTGACCTATGCTGCGCTGATTCTGGTCGGCGTGATTATCGGTCTCTTTGGTTCTGCCATCGCCATGCGCCGCTACCTGCGCGTGTAGGCATGCCTGGAATTCATCCCTTCCAACGGGTCGTCTCTTATGGGGCGGCCCGTTTTTTGATCCCTAGGGGACGGCAGGATGGCGAATCATTTGGGTAGACTCTTTGGAGTCGGCAATCGATAGTTAGGAGGCGCCATGGGGCGCAATAACAAGCATAAGCGTGGAGCTCGCAATAAGCGCGGGCCGGTGCGCAGCGAACGCCGTCCGAGCCTGACCGGGCGCGTGCAGCTCCATGAGCACAGTGCCTATGTCATAACCGAGAATGGCGACTACAAGGTCATGGGCCGTGGCAAGCGCGAGATTATGGATGGCGATACCGTTGCCGTGAGCATTAAGAACAGCCCGCACGGTGAGCGGCGCGCCGTGATCGAAGGCGTGGTTGAGCGCGCAGCCATAAGCGTGGTGGGCACGTACCAGACCGCCGGTCCGCTCGGTGTGATCGAGCCGCTCGATTCGCGTCTGAAGGCCGACTTCTTCATTTTGCCCGAGGATACCTCGGCGGATCGTCTGGGTGTCCACCCGGGTGATGCCGTTGTCGCGCGCATTTTGACCTACCCGACGCGACTGGAATCGGGCACCGTGACGATCGAACGCCGCATTGGCGGAGATGACGCGCCCGATTTGGGCGTTCAATATGTGATGGCGCGTTACGGCTATACCGATAGCTATCCCGAGGCCGCGCTGGACGAGGCCGAGGGGCTTTCGCTCGATGTGTCCGCGGCGCTTAAGGACCCGCTCCGCCGCGATCTGCGCGACCGCTTTGTCATCACGATCGACCCGGTCGACGCGCGCGACTTTGACGATGCCATTTCGTTGGAGCGCACGCCCGAGGGTGGCTACAAGCTGGGTGTGCATATCGCCGACGTTTCACACTATGTGGCTTGGGACGGGCATATCGATCTTGAGGCTCGCCATCGTACGACATCGGTGTATCTGGCCGATCGCGTGCTTCCCATGCTGCCCGAACGCCTGTCCTGTGACCTGTGCTCGCTTCGCCCTGACGAGGACCGTCTTGCGTTTACCGTCGATATCGAGCTCGATGAGCAGGGTCGCGTGCGGCATTACGATCCGTACCCCAGCGTGATTCGCTCGCGTGTGCGTATGGACTATGACGGCGCCGAGGCGCTGCTGGTGCGTGCCGGCGCGGTTGAGTATTCGGTGCTGGAGGGTGCAGCCGAGGATGTTGCGGCTGCCGAGACCTCGCGCGAGGAAGCGCTTGAGCGCGGTCTTGCGTGCGAGGAGGCCGCCCGCGGCTACAACATCGACCTCGGCGATTTCCTTGTCGTCGCTAACGAACTCGCCGAACTTCGCCGTCGTATTCGTCGCGCCCGCGGCTCAGTCGATTTTGACACGGCCGAGATTCGCGCTCTATTGGATGAGGACGGAGTGCCCGTGCAGATTGTGGCGCGTGAGCGTTCGTGTGCCACGTCGCTTATCGAGGAAGCCATGCTGCTCGCCAACGAGTGCGTTGCAGAGTGGCTGGCAGACCGTGATATCGAGGCCTGCTATCGTGTGCATGAGGATCCGAGCCCCGATAGCCTGCACGGTGCTGCCGTTGCGCTGGCGCAGCTAGGCATCATCGACGATCGCCGTGCTGCCGGTATTGCCCTGGGGAGCCCCGATGAGCTGCAGGCTGCAGTTGATGCTGCCGCCGGTACGGCCAACGCACCGCTCGTCAACACGCTGCTTCTGCGCAGCATGCAGCGCGCGCTGTACAAGCCGCGCAACGAGGGCCACTTTGCGCTCGCCGCGCCGTGCTACTGTCACTTTACGAGTCCCATCCGTCGCTACCCCGATCTGGTGGTGCACCGCGTGCTCAAACTGCAGTTGGCCTATGAGCGGCTCGGCGGCAAGGACGCCTTGGTCCGTACGCCGCGGCTGATCGGCAAGGGGCGCGAGTCGCTGCCGCGCATTCTGCCGCAGATCTGCCGCGCATGCAGCGATGCCGAGCGCGCGGCAGATGCCGCCAGCCATGCGACGCAAAAGATCAAGATTGCCCAGTACTATGAGGACCGTCTGGGCGAGCGCTATGCCGGAACCGTCTCGTGGGTTAGCAGCATGGGCCTTTTTGTGCGCTTGGATCTAACGCAGGTCGAAGGCTTGGTTTCGATCAAGAGCCTGGGCAACGAGTGGTTCGAGTTCGACGAGGACGCGCTAACGCTCACAGGTGCCGACACGGGCGCCCGTTACGAGCTGGGGCAGCGCGTGATCATCGAGGTCTCGCGCGTCAATACCACGCGTGGGCACTTGGACTTTAAGCTTATCCATTAGCCAAATCCCGACTCATGGTGGGGGAGCGGAGGGCGGCCTTTCGGGACCGCCCTTCGCATTTGAATCGTGAGTACCTTGCCGTCTGCTCGGCCGCCCGCTTACCTGCTATTTGAGAGGTAAAACCTACCAAAATAAACCTGTCCCTTTTGGCAGGTTTACAAGAAAGCGGGGATGAGATGGCGACGGTGTACGGTTATGCGCGGGTGAGTTCGCGCGATCAGAATCTGAATCGGCAGCTGGATGCGCTGGGCGCCTATGGCGTGGGCTCAGCGAATATTTATGCCGACCATGCGAGCGGCAAGGACTTCGATCGACCGCGTTATCGCGAGCTGCTGCACGTCCTGGGAGACGGGGACGTGCTGGTGGTGCTTTCTATCGACCGACTTGGTCGTAATTACTCCGAGATTCTTGAGGAATGGCGACGCATTACCAAGGAGCTCGGGGTTGCCATTGTGGTGTTGGACATGCCATTGCTTGACACGCGCGCTAGGGCCAGCGGCGCGCCGGATGTGACCAACGTCCTGATTGCCGATATTGTGCTGCAACTGCTGAGCTACGTGGCGCAGGTGGAGCGCGAGAATATCCATCGGCGCCAGGCGGAGGGAATTGCAGCGGCGCGGGCGCGAGGGGTCCGTTTCGGTCGACCCCGCAAGCCGTGCCCTCCTCAGTTTGAGCTGGTGCGCGATAGCTATGAGGCGGGCGATATTACCCGCAGCCAGGCAGCAAAGTGCCTGGGCGTGTGCGTGGGGACGTTCGATCGCTGGATGCGCGAGGCGGGGTAGGGGTTTGCGTCGCTTTGTCGCTTCCTGTTGCGATTCAAATTTTGATACGGTGACGATGTCATTTGGGGCTACACTCGCTGATATTCAAAAAAAGGAGGTTGGCCCTTGGCGCGCGTAAAACAAATAATCGGATGGACCGCGATCGTTCTGTTCGCTGTAACGCTGGCGGGCATCTGGGTGCTGACGGAGCAAAATGCGGTGGAGACGTCGTTGCTGAGCGAGTCCACCGCGCGTGTGGTGGAGGGTCAGGCTACGGGCGTTCAGGCCGCCGATGCCACGGGTGAAGCCCAGACGGAGAACGGAATGACCGGGGGCACCGATTCGGCTGCCTCGAATGTCCGGTCTGGCCGACTTGCTTCCATTCGCATGTGGGTGGGCGCGAACGTCCGTCGCGTTGCCCATACCGTAGAGTTTTTCTTCGTCGGATTGTTCGCCTCGGTGATCGTGGCTTGCTTTTCCAGGCGTCCGTGGAGCGTGTGCTCCCGTTGCGTGCCCGTATTGCTCTTTTGCGCCGCCTGCTCCGTTGGCGATCAGGTACATAAGATCTTTGTTCCCGGCAGGCATTTCGACGTTATCGATTTAGGATTCGATGCTGCGGGCTATATCACCGCCATGCTGTTGGTATTGCTGGCAGCGGCGTTGGTACGCCATGCGACTCGGCCGATCGGCGCCCATGCGAGGCGCTAGCCTTAAGACGAGACATCGCGACTGCCTATGCTTCGACATTGACTACAATAACGGCTGCAATCGCGAGCGGTCGTCGATGTGCAGTTTTCCATACACCTGTTTTCTCTAAGAAAGGAAATCCCATGGCGGTATTGTTTGTTGAATATCCCAAGTGCTCGACCTGTAAGAAGGCCAAGGCATGGCTGGACGAACATGGGGTAGAGTATATCGACCGCGATATCGTTTTGGACAACCCCACGGCCGATGAGCTTGCGACCTGGATTGCTCGTTCGGGGCTGCCGGTGCGGCGTTTCTTTAATTCGTCGGGCATGAAATATCGAGAGCTGGGCCTGAAGGCGCGTCTGGATGCGGGCATGACGGATCGGGAGTGCTACGAGCTGCTGGCGACCGACGGCATGCTGGTCAAGCGTCCGCTGCTGGTGGGCGACGACTTTGCGATTCCCGGCTTTAGGGAAGCGGCTTGGGCCGAGGCGTTGCTGTAGCGGCTGCGGAAAGTGCGACCCGGAATTCGCTTCCAGAATGGGATGCACTTTCCCAAAGTGGCCGGTTGCGGAAAGCACGTCCCATTCTGAGCTTCGATTGCGGGACACGGTTTCCGGTTGAGGGCTCGACGGGAAAGTGGGGACCAGTTTGAGCTTGAAATCTGGGACGCACTTTCCGCCGACGGGCCTGCCCCAGTCAGTCCGCCAGCCGCGCCCATTCGTGCGGATCGTAGACCTTTACGTGCTTGTTGGGCTTGCCGCTCCAGTACTCCTCGTCCATAAAGGGCAGATATGCCTGAACGCCGGGGCAGATAAAGGGAATCCGCTGCTGTTGCAGTCGCTCGCGCTGACGCTGCTCCAGGTGCGCCTCGGATATGACGGTCGGCATGCCGGACAACTCGACGAGGCTTGCCTGGATTCGCTTAAGGTCGGGGAGTCCCGCGTGCCATGACACCCGCATGATCAAAAAGGATGCACGGCGGTATTTTGCCTGCATCACCGTGATGGCGGGGCGCAGTGTGGGATGGATTTTGTCCCGTTCGGGCCAAAGGTCAGCAGTGATCTCGAGGCCCAGGGTCTCCCATAGGTAATCAAGCTCTTCGTCCATGGTGCCTCGATATCTACGCGATCATTGATACCTCGATTGTGTTGCCTGGTGCTATCGTTTTCGCGGTAGAATCTGCCAACGGTTGACGGCTACCGCTCGCGGCGTTTTGTCCTTCGTGTACAGCGGTCGGCTTCACAGGTCCTTCACGGGTTGGACTAAATTAGGCCAATTTGACTGAATTTCAAAAAAGTCAAAATTGGGGCTTGCGTCACGGCGGGACTTCCCGTATATTTCTTTCTTGCGCAAAGGCACAGCCGAGCGCAGCGATGCAGTCATTGGGATGTCGTCTAATGGCAGGACAGCGGATTCTGGTTCCGTCAATGGGGGTTCGACTCCCTCCATCCCAGCCATTGCATTTGCTACATATGGCCCGTTCGTCTAGCGGTTTAGGACGCCGCCCTCTCAAGGCGGAGATCACCAGTTCGAATCTGGTACGGGCTACCAAAATTGAACGCCCGGGCCTCGTAAGAGACCCGGGTTTTGTGTATTGACCGTATATACGGCGCCTGCCGTGTTTCGCTCAGATCGAGGAGTAGCCATGGATCTGCCCATCAGCTTGCAAGACATCACGTATGCCGAGAACTATCTGGCGCAGGGCGACCTGGCTACGGCGACGCCGCTGCTGGAGCGCCTGGTGGAGCTCGCCGAGGAGTATATCGACGCCGAGTGCAGGACGGAGGAGAAGCGCCAATACTTTAGCTTCGATAGCAAGTTTGAGCGCTTGGCCTATCGCCGCGTGGAGAAGGATCCGCGCGAGCTCGTGCAGGTCGAGGTGCCGTTTGACCGCCTGTACTCTGATATGGCGTTTGCCTACATTCGCCAGCAGGATTATGTGAGCGCTCGTAATGCCCTGATGCAGGCTGTGCGTTGGGACCCCATGAACTGCAACTATCGCTTGGATTTGGCCGAGCTGTTCCGCGCTCTCGAGGACAAGCAGGAATGGGCATCGCTCTCGTTCTCGGTGCTGGAGCGTGCAAGCGATGGCAAGTGCGCCGCCCGCGCTTACGCCAATCTAGGTCAGTACTTCTTGGAGCCCGAGACCGAGAACGTTTCGGCTGCCGTGGGCTGCGCGCGTCTGGCACTGCGCCTGGCGCCCAACGATGCGCATACGACGCGCCTGCTCAACAAGATCCATACCACCTATCCGGATGCCGCCGAGGAGAGCGACGAGCACGTGATGGGCGAGCTGGCGTTGCAGGGCGTTCCGACCTCACCTTCGGCCGAGATTGCCATCTGCCTGATTATGTGCGCGACCGATGCTGCAAGCGACGGCGACAAGCAGGAGGCGACGCGCCTGACGGTGCGTGCTCGCGACTTGGTGGGCGAGGAAGCCTGCGCGGCGATTATCAAACTGGTGCGCGAGAGCGATGCTGAGCTCAATGCCGAGCGCAAGGCAAAGCGCGAGGCTGCGGGCTCAAACGCCGATGGCGCCAAGGAGGCCGGCGATGCCCAGTAAGCGCGAGCGCAAGCTCATTTCCAAGAATCGCTCGGCACATCACGAGTACTTTATCGATGAGACGTTCGAATGCGGTATCGAACTGAGTGGCACCGAGGTCAAGTCGATTCGCGAGCGCGCCTGCCAGATTACCGATACCTTCGCGCTGATCCGCGGCGGGGAGTGCTGGCTCGTCGGCCTGCATATCCACCCTTATAGCCATGGTGGCGTGTGGAATCGCGATCCCGACCGTCGGCGTCGTCTGCTGCTGCACCGCAAGGAGATCGACTTTCTTGACGGCAAACTTCGCAACCGTGGTTATGCGCTGGTTCCGTTGGAGCTCTACTTTAATACCGACGGCCGCGTAAAGCTGCTGCTGGGTCTGGGTCGCGGCAAGAAGCTCTATGACAAGCGCGAGGACATGGCCAAGCGTGATGTCCAACGCGAGATCGACCGCGCCCTCAAAGAGCGCAATCGCTGACCACCCTTCATAAGTTGCGGTGGAATACGGACTGTTTTGCCTGATTGAGGGACTATTCAGTCCCTATTTCACCGCAACTGCGGGCGTCTCATCTTTCTTATTGTTCTGACACATATGTCTCAAAGGCGGCGTCCGTTATGGGCGTCGCCTTTTTTGTGGGTACATACATCCATGAGGTTCAATCCTGGGTTAGGGGAGTGATCGTTATGGACAAAACTGCGTTCTTTACGATGCCGAGTGGCCTGTACGTGGTGAGCGCCGCGGCGGACGGGCTGCGTGCCGGCTGCGTTATCAACACAGCAGTGCAGGTGACATCCGCCCCGCCGCGCATCTCGATTGCCGTGAACAAGGAAAATGTCACGTCCGGCGTAATCGTATCGGCTAAGGCCTTTGCGCTGACCGTGATCGATCAGACGGCCGATATGCTCTACATTGGCAACTTTGGCTTCCGCACCAGCAGCGATTACGACAAGTTTGCCAAGTACGAGACCCACGAGACCACTCTGGGCATGCCCTATGTGCCCGAGCACGCGGCGGCGCTGTTCAGCTGCCGTCTGATTGATACCGTGGATGTGGGCACGCACCTGCTCTTTATCGGCGAGGTGGAGGACGCCGAGCGCTTGAGCGGCGAGGCCCCGCTGACCTATGACTACTATCACAAGGTCTTGAAGGGCAAGACGCCGCCCAAGGCTTCGTCGTATCAAGGCTAGAAATGTTCTAAAAATACTTGCATTATATTATTGAGAATCTATACTAATAAGTGAAGTACATCACCAGTCGCGTTCGAGAGGAGAACATCATGGCTGAGGAGAAGAAGACGTATAAGTTCGTGTGCACCGTTTGCGGTTACGAGGTTGAGGTCGACACGCCCGAGCTGCCCGAGGATTACGTATGCCCGGTCTGCGGCGTCGGCCCCGATGAGTTTGAGCTCGTCGAGGAGTAACTCGTAGACACACGGCGATTAGCTATACAGAGCTCTGTCCAAGGGCCCCGGCCGGATATTCCGGCCGGGACCCTTTTGATTTATCTGACGGTTTAAAACGGCCTTACGTGTTACAGATTGAGACGTTATATCTGGACAGTCACGCCATCCCAATTACATCCCCGTTAGCAGCACGATGTCGAGAATCGTCACGATGGCACCGATTCCTACGAGCAGCGTGTTGAGCGGGCGCGAGTTGGCGTATTTGCCCATGACGCGGGGCGAACTGGTGAGTCGTATGAGCACAAAGACCGTAATCGGCAACTGAA
>CBCTTO010000006.1:0-64069 GCA_965149855.1 uncultured Collinsella sp. | reverse complement strand
AGGCCGTGAGGCCCGCCGGGACCGTGGCCGAGAGGCGCCAGTACAGGTCGTCGGCGACCGTGGCGTCGGCGGCCTTCTGCCAGGCGGCGGTGCTGTCCTCCAGCACGTGCTTTTGGACCTTGGGCGTCGCCGCCTTGGGCTTGACGGTGACGGCGCTGCCGCCCACCAGCGCCATAATCGGCGCGGTGCCGGCCTCGCCCTGGGCGATGGCGTCGTCGTCGGCGACGATGAGCCAGTAGCCACAGGGCAGCTTGGCCTCCGTACCCGCGTTAAGGGCCACGGACACGGCGCCAGAGTTCTGGAGGGAACGAGCGAGCTGTGCGCTCAGCGCGCTCGTAAGGTGGGAATCGGTGGTGAGCCACTCGGCAGCTTCCTGCGCGGTGGCCTGGGAATTGGGCATGCCGGCGCTGTGCAGCACTGGCAGCGCGGCGTCGCGCGCGGCGTCGCTTGCCCAAGCGAGGTCGGTGGCGATCTTGGCGTCGCTGTCGCCGTCGACGACGTTGGCGCTAAAGATCTGGTAGGCGTCGTATCTGCTCGCCACGGTGCCACTCACCGTGATGGAACCGGTCGAGGTCGGCGCGGCCTGCGCGGAAGCGGGGAACACAACCGCGCAGGTGCCGATCAGGAGGGCAAGCAGCGCAAACAAGATCGGGAAAGAGCAAACTTTCTTATTCACGACGCTTACCTCCCTTCGCATTCGCCTTGCGACGAATGTGCATCCAGGCCGCAGCAGCGCAAAGCACCGCCGCGCCGGCAAGGTACGTCAGAGTGACGCCCGACATACCAGAAAGGGGCAAAGAGGTGGAGTAGGTGTTGGTGAAGGTGGGGGTGGAGTCGGTGAACGTATGCTCAGTGTCGTCGGTCACCAGATTACCATTACGATCTTGAATCTGCTTGTAGGTTGCAGAGATGTCTATCTTGCCTTTAGAGTTATCAGCCGCCTTGACCGTAATTTGATAGACCGACTGGTCATACTCGTAGTTCGTGAACGGCGTCGTCGGCCGCTGTTCACGGACGTAATAGGTGAAGGTCTTGCTTGCACCACGACCGGTAGGGTCAGATTCGAGCTTTTCGAGTTGATTGAGTTTGTACTCAATCTCGTCGAAGTCCAAGGTCTGGGACTTGGAGCCGTCAGCCTTGGTCGACTTATCGTTGACGATGCTCGTGAACTCCTTGTCGGTCGCGAGCTGAAGCGTAAACTTCTTCATCTCGCCACCCTTGACAACCTTCGTAGCCGCCGGAGTCCAGGAACCCTTGGAGTCGTACGGCGTGTATGTGTTGGTGAAAGTCTTTGAGCTTGTTAGCGCGACGTTTGCAACGTCACCTTCGGGTATTGGATAAACCGTAGCAACAGACGTAGTACCATTAGCGGCGATTGTGGTGATTGCCACACTACTGACCGTATAGTACGTGTACTCGATATCAAGCACCTTATGCGACTTTTTTTCATCCTTTACGACCTTAGGATCTATCTTGTAGATAGTCTCGTCGCAAGTCACGCCAGAAACGGGATTGTCACCGGGGTCCTCAACGAGGTAGTAGACGATCGAGTCATCGGAATAGACCTCGCCCAGATTAAAGGCAAAGTTGCCGCCGCCATCATTCGTGACCCCATTGCCAACTTTTGTGCAGCCATTGAGTCGCAGCTTGTGATCGGCAAACGAGGGATCCTGCTTGTTTGTACCCTGTTTGAGCAGCTGGAACTTGAACTCTCCGTCTTTAAGCGCACGACCCATTAGCGCCTTAGTGCCATTGAGCTTCATCTTGGGGTACACGCTCACCTGCATGGTGGAACCAGCGACAACGTCGCCGTTGGTCATGATGCCGCCGCCGTGGATGTTGGATTTGTTGCCCGTGATGAAGAGCGTGGCATTATCACGGGCAAGCCCTTGATCACCATCGGAAGGATCTGCATCGAGGCCAATCATGTACTTAGCCTGGGCGCCCTCGTACTTGCCGATGGTCGTAGGCGGCTGACCGTCGATCGTGCCCCTCCAGTTGGCAGCGCCGCCACCAAGCATCTGACCAGTTACGGCAGCGATGTAGTCGCTATTATCTGACTTGCGAATCAGGAATAGATCCTTATGGCCGTTTTGCTTGAAGGTATCAGTGATTTCGCCGCCCTTAACGGTTGTGGGCTGATCTTCATTCTTACCATTAGTACCACCCGATAGGTGGGCGCCGTTTTCATCGCGGTTTCCGAAAATCGCAATACCATTGGTATCGGTAATAGCCGTTTTGCCGGTCGGGCAGGCAGCGAAGCCACCGCCATAGCCCTCGGCCGAATTGTTAGTAATCAGCGCGTTGTAAATCTTAAGAGTCGCTGAATTAACGTTTTCATCACTGTTGCCGCCCTGGACGAACACGCCGCCACCGCCCCAGTCATTAGTGGTATTGGTCGTATTGTTGGTGATATAAGCGTGTGAACCATTCGCAACTTCAAACACACCAACGGTAGGCGCAGCAATGCGGATACCGCCACCCTCTGAGTTTTGCGCCACATTGCTGGCGATGGTTCCACCAGAGAACGTAAACGTGGAAAGAGCCTGCTTCCAAGCGCCAGCATAAATACCGCCACCGGCCTCGGCAGAATAGTTACCGGTGATGTAGCCACCGTTAATCTTCAGGCTACCGCCATTAAAAGCAGCAATACCACCACCACCGTGGCAACCGCCGCCCTTGTGCACCCAATTAGTCGAATCGGTATCTTGGTAGAACTGATACTTGTTATTGGTGATGTAGCCGCTCGTAACGTTAACGGTTGATTCGAACGCACAGATACCTGCGCCGTAGCCAGACTGGCTACCAAACGTACCGTTGCCGGAGATAATGCTGCCATCCACGTTGACCATTGAGCCCTTAGCGTACACGCCGCCGCCATTGGGAGCGTAGTTACCTGCGATAACGCCACCGGTTAGATTAAGGGTCGAAGCAGCACCCTTTTCATTAGACACCATAATGCCAGCGCCGGTGCCCGAGGTTCCCGTAGAGGCACCGCAAACGTAGCCACCGCTCATATTGACGGTAGAACCGTTCTCGGCGTAGACCAAGTTGGCAACTTTACAGCCCTGTCCTTGCGTCAGCACGCCACTTTCAAGATTGAACGTACCGCCCTTACCATTAGTGCCATAAAGATTGATGAGCTTCAATTTGTCGTTACTATTGCACGCCACGATGGCGCCGCCGATGGTAGCTTCATGTTTATAAAGAGCCTCGGTAGTGCTAATGCCATCTGGATTTACGGACGATCCGGTTACATAGTAGGTGAGATTTGTAGGAATATTAGAAGTCTCATCAGGGGCCACAGAGGCAAGGTTGCCATTTTTGCTAAATGTGTTGTCGGAGCATACATATTTGTCGCCCGTTGGATCATCCACTTCAGCTTGCTGACTATCCATGACGGTTAACGTCGCGCCCCCCGTAATGTTGAACAGGGGCTGGCTCGAGCTCTCGTGTTTAATTTTGTGACCGTTTAGATCCAGCGTGATCTTGCTGCCGTCCTTGCCAAGCTGGATTGTCCCGCCGGTATCGACATCATTCATAAGCTTGAAGCTAGCGACACCGCTTGCATTCTCCAACTTGTTTTTCAAATCGTCAGCGCTATTTATCTCGACGGGCGCCGCTTCGGTTTGCCCACCTTCCGCAGCTGCCATAACGGCGCCGTCATCCGACGACTCGCCGTCTTCGACCTGCAACTCGCCCTCAGGCTGATCCTCAGACTGACCCTGCTCAACACCATTTGAAGAGTCGGCCTCGCCGCCGTCGACCTCGTCGCTATTCTGGTTTTCGGTATCCCCGTTGGTAGTGTTGTCTACACCAGTAGACTCACTTGAGGAACCCCCCCCCATTACAGTTTCCTCGGTAGGAGCTGCCTGGGCATCGTTGGCAATGGCCTGCGAGATCGGAGGCATGACGAGCGACAGTACCAGGCTCAAAACGGATGCTCCGCACAAAATGCCTGCCAGTACGCGGCGCGTCGCTTTTTTACTCTGCTTAGTTTTTTCTGAATTCGCTTTCATCGATGTCTCCTCCCCAAGAGACCGCGATCTTGCTCTTTCACTATCAAACGTATCTGCGCAATCTGTAATTGCGCACGCTTAGTAATACTATTGTAACTATTGTTTAAACATCCGAGCAACAAAACCGACATTTTTGTAGCCAGTTCTCAATTCTCTTGACATTTACTCAGATTTGCTTTCGTTTATTCGCTCTGAAATATCTGTTTCTACTGGTAATTAAGTTAGTTATCAGTTTTTTAATAGCATTTTATTTATTTGCACAACATTTTGCTCAAGAGCAAGCATCCTGTGAACGGTCGAAAATCAACCGCGAATGGTAGGTCATTAACCGGGAGGAATAGACTACCAAATTGATGGGAATATTTTTATTTCATCGGTAATTAGAAGCGTAATGTTCAGACAACCATATCTGAATTTACGCGCAGATTTTAGGCATCAATTCGCCCAAATCGCCTGAGGCCACTGCAAAGGAGCCTGTCCCCTTTTGCGGTGCCCCCCCGGCGCTACAGCAGATGCTCCTCGATAAAGATCGCGATGCCGTCTTTGTCGTTGCTCGCGGTTACAAAATCGGCGGCGGCACGGGTGGCGTCGCTGCCATTTGCCATGGCCACGCCCACGCCGGCGTCGGCCACCATGCAGGTGTCGTTGTCCGCATCGCCAAACACGCAGATGTTCTGGAGCTCCATGTCGTTGAGCTCCGCCACGCGCACAAGGCCGCGCGTCTTGGACACGCGCGGATCCATGAATTCGTAGAGTCGCTGCGTGGTTTGCAGAGCCGCCGCCTTAACGGTGTTATCGGCAAACGTCGACGCCCGCTCGATCACCCGCGGCATTACCTCGGGCGCCATGGTAAACATCACCTTGGGCTGCGGCTCGCGCAAAAACTCGGCAAAATCAACCACCTGGTAGGGCACACCGTCGACGCGCGACAGGTGCTCGACGCACGCGTTGCTCTCGGGCACGTAGAACACGCCGTCTCGGGGGCAGACGGGCGTTGCCGGAAGGTCCGCCATGTGCTCGCAGATGCGCGCGATGGTCTCGCCCGGCAGCGGATAGCTCAGCTCGTTGATGTCGTGCGCGCGGTCGATGACCTCGGCGCCACCGCAGCCCACCATCACGTCTACCAGGCCTTCGATACCCCAGAGCTCGTACATGGCCTCGGTCGCGTGGGCGTCGCGCCCGGTGCACAGGCCAAAGAGTACGCCGCGCTCGCGCAGGGCGCGAATCGCCGCCACGGTGCGCGGGGACACCGTGTGCTGGCTCGTAAGCAGCGTGCCGTCGATATCGCAGAACACGGCTTTGATATGGCTGAAGGTGGTGTCCATGGGGGCCTTTCTGGGTTGTGCGGCGATGCGGGGTGTATTCGTGAACGGCGTACATGGTATACCAAGGCACAGGCCGTTGGGACCCGATCGCCACAAAGGAGCCTGCCCCCCCTTTGTGGTGGCCGAACCCGAAGGGCGGCCTGGCCCGAGGCGCAAAGCATCACAACATTCGACGTTTTTCGGCAAAATAGCGATTTTCATCAAATGTTGTGATGGTTTTTACTGCCTTGCGGCACGATCAAAATGCCGGCGTCCAAACAGCAGCAACGCCGCGGGAACCGCCGTCACGACCATGCCCGCCCCTACGAGCGTCTGCTGTACGCCAAATGTCGCCGCCAGCCATGGGGCAATTGCCAGCGGGGCCACGCCGGCGAACATGTTGCCAAAACCCATGACCGAGTTCACGCGACCGAGCTGCTCGAGCGGGGCCGTCGTTTGCACGATCGTGTTGTGGAGCGGGTTGACGACGCCCCACGCCACGCCCAGGACAATCTGGCCGACAAGGGCTACGCCCACGTACGGCGTTCCCACGTAGAGCAGGCTTCCCAAACCCACGGACATGAGCGCCATGAGCAGCGTTTTAAGGTTGACCAGGTGCGGCGGCAAGCGGAGCGCGACCACGGCGCCCAGCACCGCGCCCACACCGCTGGCCGACGAGAGCCAGCCCATCCACTCAACACCGACGTGCAGGACATCGCGATAGAAAAACGACTCGAGCGGATCGAAGGCGCCGTAGCCAAAGTTTGAAAGGAAAATAATGCAGAACAGCAGGGCGAGGACGCTGTTGGTGAAGACTGTCTTGATGCTGGTCGCGAAGGTGACGCGGGTGGATGCGCTGGGGCTGGGGCTTTGTCCCGCACGCTCCCCTTCCTCTGCCGAATCGGCATCCGCATCCCCGGCGACATGGCTGGCCTGCGGCCTAAAGCCCCAACCGGCAATGAGCGCCAACGCGGTAAAGAGCATCATGAGCACGAACACCGCGCGCGACGACGCAGTCGCCGCGACAAAGCCGCCCAGTGTGGGGCCAACGATGATACTCACGTTTGAAAACATGGCGATGGCAGAGTTGATGTCTTTGAGCTCGACAGGATCGTCGGTGAGGTAAGCCGGATAGGATGTGGCGATGGGCTGGGCGAACCCCATCACAAAGCCCAGGAGCACCGCGCCGAGCAGGACGATGCCGGTCGCGCTGCCAAAGGCAATGATCGCCGCGCCGGTTGTCACCGTGCCCACGATACTCAGCAAGAAATGGCGGCGCGGGCCCCAAGCGTCGAGCGCCGCACCGCCCGCAAAGGACCCCAGGATCACAAAGACGTTCATAAAGAGGACAGCCAGCGATGTCGCGACGACCGAAGCGCCGTCCGCATAGGTAAGCGTTCCAATGACGCCGATAAAGTAGCTGGTCTGAAAACCGGTGTAGATGAGAAAGCGCATCGCCACCAGACGCTTGGCCTGCACGGACAGCGATGATTGAGGCTTTGAGAAAAGGGAGGCGAGCATGGAGACTCCTTGTTTCATACGAATGCGGACGGTGGGCATTCGCCACTGTCTGTCAAATCAATCTATCCGCATGATACATTAAGGACGCATCAAGCCCCTTCTCTCCGTTTTTCGCCCGTCATGAACTACTTGGTAGATTGTAAGGCATGTCCTACAGATCTACCAAAGCAAAAACCACCACAAAGGTGCCTGTCCCCTTTGTGGTGGAAATGACGTTTGCCCAGATAAAACCTGCCAAAATAAACCTGTCCCTTTTTGGCAGGTTTTAGGCCAGATGGTCTTGGATGAGGTCGCAGATGGCTCGGGCGTCGTTGATGTTGATGGCTCGGGTCGCAAAGCCGGCGTCGAAGGCCTGACGCGCCAGGGCCTCGTTACAGGCAAGGGCCAGCGTGCGGCCGTCGACCAGGTCGAGCGAGCTCTTGCCGCGCAGACGGTCGACACCGGAGCGCGCGACGACGATGTTGTCGAAGCCCTCGGTCTTGTAACCCTCGATGATCACCACGTCGACATCGTTGTAGCGCGACAGCAGCTCGCGCGCGGGCATCTCGTCCTCCTCGCGCGTGTCGGCGTACTCCGCCCAGCGCGTGGCGCAGATGAGGCCCACGTGCTTGGATCCGGCCTGGTGATGGCGCCACGTATCCTTGGCGGGCACATCGATATCAAAGCCGTGGTGCCCATGATGCTTGAGCGAACCCACGCGCAGGCCGCGGCGGGTGAGCTCGGCAATGACCTTCTCGACGAGTGTGGTCTTGCCCGAGTTTTGGTAACCGATAAACGCGATCGCAGGGACGGCCGGAGCTGCAGGCGCGACGGCGATGGGTGCGCTCGCGAGGGCGGCACCGTCAGCAGCCACGGCCTCAACAGCAGCGGCCTGACGCTCTGCACGATCCCACACGCCCGAGCGGCCGCCCTCCTTGTGCAGCAGGCGTACGTCGACGATCTCCATGCCGCGATCGACCGCCTTGCACATGTCGTAGATGGTCAGACACGCGGCACTCGCGCCAGTCAGGGCCTCTATCTCGATACCTGTCTTGCCCGTCACGCCGGCCGTAACCAGTACGTGAAAGCCAACCTGCCCGTCCGCGCGCGCCGGCGCCCAGCCCTCGGGCACGTTCTCGACAGGCATCCCCGCCGAAGCGATGGGCGCAATGTCGCACTTGCTCTTGGTAATGAGCAACGGATGGCACATGGGGATGATGTCGCTCGTGCGTTTGATGGCCATGATGCCCGCCACGCGCGCGCAGGCAAGCACGTCGCCCTTTTTGGCGCGGTCCTGCAGCACCATGGCCTGCGTCTCGGGGTGCATGAGGATGGTGCCCTCGGCGATGGCGATGCGATGCGTCTCGGCCTTGTCGGACACGTCGACCATGCGTACCTCGCCCTTAGCGTCCACGTGCGTCAGCTCGTCGCGACGGGCGTCACGGGCGGGCTCGGTGGCAGCGCTGGCAGTCGGCTGCGCGGACGCGTCGACGTTGCCGGCATTCGCCGCGGCCGTGGCTTTGTGGGCAGACATCGCGGCCCTGCGAGCGGCCTTGGTGGCATCGGCGTACCTGCTCTTGGCCATATGATCATCCTCCGATTTGGGACATAAATCGTTGCGTGCCCTCAATTATCGCGTGTTCCTGCGGTTTGTGGGCGACGGCATCGCGCCAAATCGAAAGTACCTGCATATCATCACCACGGCGCAACGCCTCACGCACCGAATACTCGGCATCGCTGAACAGGCACGGACGCACGTTGCCATCGGCCGTCAGGCGCAGACGGTTGCAATTCACACAAAAATGGTTGGACATAGCGCTGATAAAGCCGACCGTTCCCGCCGCGCCCGGAAAGTGCCAATAGCGCGCAGGGCCCGCGCCGGCAGGAGCGTCGTTGATGTCGAGCGGCTCGAGCTCGCCCAGTCCCGTCGCGATGGCCCCGGCATTGATGCGCGCCCGCAGCTCGTCACTCGGCACGGTATCGCTCGCGTCCCACAGCTCGGGATTGAGTGTGGGCGCGTGAGGGTCTACGGCACAATGCGAGCTCGTGTGATCGTCGCCGATAGGCATGTATTCGATAAAGCGCAGGTGGATGGGGCGATCGAGTGTGAGCCGCGCGAGGGCCGCCACATCCTGGTTGAGCCGGCGCACCACAACGCAGTTGACCTTAACGGGCTCAAAGCCCCAAGCCAGTGCCGCGTCGATGCCCGCCATGGTCTGCTCGAGCCGACCCAGACGCGTGATCTTTCCAAAGAGCGTAGGATCGAGTGTGTCGAGCGAGATGTTGACGCGGTTAAGCCCGGCGTCTTTGAGCTGCGGCGCCAGCTTGGGCAGCAGGGCGCCGTTGGTGGTGAGCGAGATATCCTCGATCTGCGGAATCGCGCGGATGTCGCGAATGAGCGGGATAATACGGCGGCTGACCAGCGGCTCGCCGCCCGTCAGGCGCACGCGGCGAATGCCCTCCCCCGCCACCAAGCGCACAAAGCGGGCGATTTCCTCGGCACTGAGTAGCTCATCGTGCGCGCGGGGCGCCACGCCATCGGCCGGCATGCAATAGATGCAGCGGAAATTACACTTGTCGGTAACGGCAATGCGCAGGTAGTTGATATCGCGGCCAAAGCCGTCGTGTTGCACGTGCCCGTCCACGCAGCCCTCCCCTCACGCGGCGTTTTATTCTTCGGAAAACATAATACCCCACGAGAGAATCATGCCGACACCCGTACGACAGGACAGGTCGCTTTGAGCAAGACCGGCTTTCCAAGCCCATCCTCAGCATACAAACCATCACAACATTCGATGCTTTTCCCGATTTTGGCAAAAAACGTCGAATGTTGTGATGGTTTGCCTGCCCACGGCACCCCGCAGAAGGACCAAAGCGCCCCTAAAGGCCGCCGTCCCAGTGTCGAATCACGAATTCTCGCAGGTCGTTCTGACGTTTCTGGAACGCTTCGCTTCGGTCGCACTTGAGACCCATAGCGAGCGCGATGGCGTTCATCGCCCGGTGCAATTGCAGCTGGTGGGCAAACTGAGTCCCGGTGAGGACGATCATCTTAAAGCCCAGCGCGCTCAGCACGGTCATACGCTCCGCATCCGACGCGCTGCGCTGTTTATCAAGATGGTCCGAGCCGTTGTACTCAATCCCCGTACCGCTCGCAGGCGCATATACGTCGATCTCGAAATACCCGGCCTTTGCGAGATACTTGAACTCGTTGGGAACATCGACCCGATGGTTGAGCTCGATCTTGGCGTATCCCAGCCCTCCCTGGGAACGTTTTGCTACGACCATGATTGCGGTGGCCGTCTCCATGGGCGACCGCGCGCCATCGTGCACGCGCTTGAGCACGGCGGCCGCGCGTATGGCCCCCTGACGAGATCGGTTCTCATTGCAATAAGCAATCAAATCGGCGACGGTATACCTCTGCCCCATCTCGATATAATCGCCTGTCGACAGATGATTCAAATGGTATCGGGCGCAGATTTCATACCCATATTCCAGCTGCTCGGGCTCACTCATCCACGAACCCGCTTGGACAAAGCACATGACCTCATCAACCACTAGAAGGCCCTCTGCCACCTCGATAAGATGGCCTGGAGGTACCGGCGCCCCAAACACGTGACACCTAAATCCAGCCGGCGTCGAGCGCTCAAAATCGAAGTTGACGAGCGCATCGATATGATCGAGCTCTTCTCGTGGAATACCAAGCGAAACCAGATAGTCGGTAACGATTCCAACTGCCGCTGAAGCCCTCAGTCCCTTGGCATCGAGCCCCAATTTGGGCAGGCACGCGGTCGGTTCCGCCTCGCTAGCAAGCGAGTCCTCATCGTATAGGCTGCTTGCTCGCGAGATCGGCTCGGACGGGCGCGCCACGTTGTGGTACAGCCAGGCAGTCTTATGGGACAGGACGATCGGCAGGTCCATGAGCCCTCCAATGGAGTCGGATAACCAACCTTATTCCCCTGCCCACGGGTCCGCACACCTTCGTGCGCAAGAAAGCGATTCCACCCGGTCGAGTGGCAGAAAAACCATCACAACATTCGATGCTTTTCCCGATTTTGGCAAAAAACGTCGAATGTTGTGATGGTTTGGGGCGAGGTGAGGGGCACGGAGGGGTCAAAGCATCGTGCTCGGAGCGTGACTATTTTTCGCCCCGTCGTCATCACAAACCTTGACTCTACAATCGTTGTAGGGTTTTCACTACACTGGTACGTAAACAAACCCAGCCAGAAAGTGCCCGCCCATGGAACACGACCTCACACGCGGCAATGTCCTCAAGACCATCGCGGTCTTTGCCCTGCCTTATATGCTCTCGTACTTTTTGCAGATGCTCTACGGCATGGCCGACCTGTACATGATGGGGCAGTTTAGCGGCGCCGCCGGCATCACCGCCGTGGGCAATGGCGCGCAGACGCTCTATATCATTACCGTGACGCTCGTGGGCCTGGCCATGGGAACGACGGTCATCGTCGGTCACGCCGTGGGCTCGCGCCGCTTCGATCGCGCCGAGACCGCCATCGGCAACACCATTACGCTCTTTATGGGTGTCTCGGTGGTGCTGGCCGCTGTCCTGCTCGCACTGTGCCCACAGATCGTGGCGCTCATTGGCACGCCGGCCGAGGCGGTCGAAGGAACCGCTGCCTACCTGCGCATCTGCTTTGTCGGCATTCCGTTTATCGCCGCATACAACATCCTCTCGGCCATTTTTCGCGGCTTGGGCGATTCGCGCTCGCCCATGTACGTGATCGGCGTGGCATGCATCATCAACATCGCACTCGACTTTCTATTTATCGGGCACATGGGGCTCGGCCCCGTGGGCGCGGCACTCGGCACGGTGACCGCACAGACGGCCAGCGTTGCCCTCGCGCTCGTGTGGCTCAAGAGCCGCCGCACGAACATCCACGTTAAGCGCAGCGACCTGCGCCCCCAGCCCGAGGTGCTCGGCAGCATTCTTAAGATCGGCGTGCCTGTGGCCGTGCAGGACGGCTGCATCCAGGTGGCGTTTATGTTTATCACCGTCATCGCCAACCACCGAGGGCTCGTCGACGCCGCCGCCGTGGGCCTGGTCGAGAAGATGATCAGCTTTTTGTTCATTGTGCCGAGTTCCATGGGCGCCACCGTCAGCGCACTCACGGCGCAAAATGCCGGCGCGGGCAAGGGCGATCGCGCTCGTCAGGTGCTCAAAGACGCCATGACCATCTCGGTGGTGTACGGCTGCCTGATCACGGTGCTGATGTGGCTGGTAGCGCCGGCGTTTATCGGCTTTTTTGCCAAGGACTCCGCGGTGGTCGCGGCCGGCACCGGCTATATGCGCAGCTATATTTTCGACGCGATTTTTGCCGGCATCCACATTTGCTTTAGCGGCTTTTTCGCTGCATACGGCAAGAGCTACATCGGCTTTGCGCACAACGTGCTGGCCGTGGCGCTCATTCGCGTGCCCGGCGCGTGGCTGCTGTCGAACGCCTATTCCAACACGCTGTTTCCCATGGGCATCGCTTCGCCGTGCGGATCGATTTTGTCGGCGGTCATCTGTGTTGTCGCGTTTACCGTGCTCAACCGACGCGGGGCTTTTGACAAGTTGGCAGCGTAGCGGGGCAACGCGAGCCTGGCGCCCTCCCCGACCCTATTGAAAGGAGCGGTCCTGTGACCGACTCGCCAACTGAACATACCGAAGGCCTGCTCCGCATTGGCGAGGTGGCGCGCCTGTTTAACCTGAGCGTGGGGACGCTACGTCATTACGAGCAGATGGGCTTGCTGGACCCGGCGTACATCGATCCGGCGAGTGGGTACCGCTACTACGGATCGCGGCAGCTCTCCACTCTCAACACCATCAGCCACCTGCGTGTTCTTGACTTGCCGTTGGCGCAGATTCGCGAGTTCGTGACCACGCGCGATGTGGACCTTATGCAGCGGCAGCTGGCTCAGCAGCAGAAGCTCATCGAGCGCAAGCGCCGCGAGCTCGAACGCGTGTCGCGCAAAATCGATAACCGGCTTGCTCTGCTGCACGATGCCTTGAACACCGAGCTCGATACCATTTGCACAATCGATGCGCCCGAGCTTCGCTGCGCCGTATTGCACGAACGTGTCAAGCCTACCGACGCCTATGCGCTGGAGTGGCAGATTCGTCAACTGCAGAAGGGCCAGCACGAGACCTTTGTCTTCCTGGGCAACTTGGGCGTTGGGATTAGCGCCGAGCGCCTGGCCGCCGGCGACTTTGACGGCTACGACGAGGTCTTTTTGCTGCTCGATGACACCGATGAGTACATGGGCGACGTCGAGACGCGACCCGCCGCGCGCTGCCTGACCGTAAGCTTCCGCGGCACGCATGGGCAAGCGGGCCCGCGCTACGAGCAGCTGCTCGGCTATATGCGCGAACATAACCTGATACCCGCCGGTCCATCGCGCGAGATTGCCCTGATCGACGACATCATTAGCGATGATCCGGCAACCTACGTGACGCAGATCACGGTGCCGTTTTCTCCAGCAAAGTAAAAACCGCCCGGAAGGCATCATGCTTCCCGGACGGTTCTTCAATTAGACTATCAATGCACTAAGCCTGGGGCACCTCACCGGTAGCCAAGATCTGCTCGAGCGCGTCCTCGTCCAGCACGGGTACACCCAGCTGCTCGGCCTTGGTGAGCTTGGAGCCCGCTTTGGGACCGGCGACCAGATAGCTCGTCTTCTTCGACACGCTGCCCGAAACCTTGGCGCCGAGCACCTTGAGCGCCGCGCCCGCCTCGTCGCGCGTGCGGTTGACGAGCGTGCCGGTGAGCACGAAGGTCAGGCCCGCGAGTGGTTGTGCGTCGGCGAGCTCGCCTGCCACGCCGACATCGGCTGCGGCTTGCGCGTGTGCGGCACCCAAGTCGACCTCGAGCGACAGGCCCGCCTGGCGCAGGCGCTCCAGTACGGCAAGGTTCTCGGGCACGGCCAGGAACTGCTTGACGCTCGCCGCGATCTTGGGACCGATGCCCTCGCACTCGGCGATGTCCTCTTCGCTCGCCAAGATGAGCTTGTCAATCGACAGGAATCGCTCGGCGATGACCTCGCCCACGCTCTTGCCCACGTGGCGGATGCCCAGGGCAAACAGCACGCGACCGAGCGGCTGGCTCTTGGACTTGTTGAGCTCGGCGATGATTTTCTCGGCCGTCTTAAGGCCTACCGGAATGGGGTCGCCCTTCTTGACGCCCTTTTTGCTGTTGGAGCTGGCATAGATGCGGCCCGTGTCCAGGCCGGCGATGTCGTCGACCGTGAGCTGGTAGAAGTCTGCGACATCGTGGATCAGGCCGGCGGCAATCATCTTGTCGACGATCTCGTCGCCCAGGCCGTCGACGTCCATGCAGCCGCGGCTCACCCAGTGGAGCAGGCGCTCCTTGAGCTGCGCGGGACAGTCGATGGAGACGCAGCGGTAAGCGACCTCGCCGTCCTCGTGGACCACGGGGCTGCCGCACACGGGGCAGACCTCGGGCATGTGCCAGTCGACCGAATCGGCCGGGCGCTTGTCGAGCACCGGGCCCACGACCTCGGGGATTACGTCGCCTGCCTTGTGCACGATGATGGTATCGCCCTCGCGCACGTTTTTGCGACGGATCTCGTCGATGTTGTGCAGCGTGGCGCGCGCGATGGTGGAGCCGGCGACCGTCACCGGGTCGAACTCGGCGACCGGCGTGAGCACACCGGTGCGGCCCACCTGGATGCGGATTTCGCGCAGGATGGTCTGCTTTTCCTCGGGCGGGAACTTAAAGGCAATGGCCCAGCGCGGCGCGCGGGCGGTAAAGCCCAGGTCGAGCTGCTGTTGGAAGCTGTCGACCTTTACGACCACGCCGTCGATGTCGTAGTCCAGGTCGCCGCGGTGCTCGAGCGCCTGGGCACAGAACTCGTGGACCTCGGCCGGCGTGGCGCAGCGTGCCACGTTGGGGTTGACGCTAAAGCCGGCACTGCGCAGCCAATCGAGGAACTCGCGCTGGCTGTGGACGTGCAGCGGGTCGGTATCGGCGATGGCATAGATAAAGGTGGCCAGGTCGCGGCGCGCCGTGACCTTGGGATCCTTTTGGCGCAGGCTGCCGGCGGCGGCGTTGCGCGGGTTGGCGAAGGGGTCGCGGCCCTCGGCATCGGCCTCTTCATTCAGACGAACAAAGCTGCCCTTGGGCATATAGACCTCGCCGCGTACTTCGATGGTACGCTCGCGGTCGGCACCCATGTGGGCGAGCGCCGGCTCGGACAGGTGCATGGGCACATCCTTGATGGTTCGCACGTTGAGCGACACGTCCTCGCCCTTGGTGCCATCGCCGCGTGTGGCCGCGCGCACGAAGGTGCCGTTTTGGTAGGTAAGGGCCACGCCCAGGCCGTCGATCTTGAGCTCGCAGGTATAGGTGACGCTACCGGCGCCAAGCGCATCCTCAGTGCGCTGGAGCCACGCGTCGAGCTCGTCCAGATCCATGGCATCGTCCATGGAATACATGCGTGCCATGTGCGTGACCGGCGTAAACTGCTCGCTCACGTAGCCGCCCACGCGCTGGGTATAGCTGTCGGGCGTCACCAGGTCGGGGTAGGTCGCCTCGATTTCCTGCAGCTCAACGAGCATTTTATCGAAGGCAGCGTCCGTGATCTCGGGCGCATCGAGCATGTAGTAGCGGTACGCGTGGTAGTCGAGCTCGTGGCGCAGCTCGGCCGCGCGCGCTGCCGCCTGGGCATGGGCGTCGGTCGGTGCGGCGGCATCTGCGCTCGCAGGCGTTTCGGTATCGATGTCCACACCGTCACCAAACAGGCTCGATTGCTCCATAGCGGCACTCCTTCGCTCGATTTCAAACGGATACAAGAGTACCACCGGTCGCAACGGGGCCGAATAGCGGTCTCAAACCGCACCGAATCGGCAGCCGCCAGACTGGGGTGGACAGTTAGTTCAGATACGTATAAATCCTAGAGCTGGATCAGGCACGAACACCTCTGTTTCGACTAATTTGGGCTCCTCGAGACCATGTAAACGTCCCACTCTCCCTTCTAAACACCCATTCGAGCCCCATCTCAATCAAAAATTGCTCAAAACGCATCCCAAGCTGCCCCAGATTTATACGTATCTGAACTAACTGTCCGGACCATTACGAACCAGGCCTCTTGCCAGCCACAAGTGATCCGTTTTCCTCCGTCCCCAACGGATCAATAAGAAAAGAGGGGCTGTCCCGCGTTGATGGGACAGCCCCTCTGGCTTCGGCATGTGCGAAATGGCTCGTTAGTAACCCTGGCCGTAGCCCTGACCCTGGCCCTGCTGGCCCAGCAGCTCCTCCAGGTACCGGCGCAGCTGCTCATCGGTAATACCGCCGTTGCCGGTGTCGGTCGAACTGTCGTCCTGCTGCTGGTTCTGCAGCTCCTCATCGGAGCCCAGCTCGACGGTGACCTTTTTCTCTTCCTTGCCGCGCATGAGCATGATCTCAACCTTCTCGCCCACCTCGTGGCTGCGCAGAGCGATGATCAGGCCGTCGGCGCTCGTGATCTCGTCGTCGCCCAGCTTGGTGATGACGTCGCCCTCCTGAATGCCGGCCTTGGCGGCAGGGCCGTCCTCAACGACGCTCGCCACATATGCGCCGCTATCGGTGCTCAGCTTGTTGGTGCGGGCGTTGAGCGCGTTGACGCTCGAAAGCGTAGCGCCCATGTACGGATGCACCGGCGTCTTGCCGTCGATGATCTGGTCGGCAATGTTCTTGGCGTAGTTAACGGGAATAGCAAAGCCCACGCCCGAACTGGAGCCCGAGTAGCTCTCGATGAGCGAGTTGATGCCCACCAGCTCACCGTTGTCGTTGACGAGCGCGCCGCCGGAGTTGCCCGGGTTGATGGCGGCATCGGTCTGAATCATGTTGGCATAGATGGTGTTACCGCTGGTAGAGCTCATGGCCGTGGAACGATAGAGCGCCGACACGATACCCGTGGAGACAGACTGCTCGTTGCCGAACGGCGAGCCGATCGCCATAACCCACTCGCCAACGTTGAGCTTGGAGGAGTCGCCAATTTCGATCGGCGTAAGCTTGGAGGCGTCGGCGTCCTTGAGCTTGATGACAGCCAGGTCGCTCGAGGCGTCGTTGCCCACGAACTCGGCCTCATAGGTGGTGCCGTCGTCCATGGTCACCACGTACTGGTCGTAACCATCGACCACGTGGTTGTTGGTGAGGATGTGGCCCTCGGTATCGAGCACCACGCCCGAACCGACGCTGCCCGAGCTATCCGACTCGTCGGCAGACTGCGAAAGCGAGCCATTCTGGCTACCGCTCGAAGTGGCGGTGATGGAAACGACGGAGGGCAGGGCCTTGGCAGAAACGGCTTCGGCCAGCGTGGTGTCCTCGGAATCAATCGTAATCTTTTGCGTCGATGAGCCCGAAGCGCCCGCCGTCACGGCATTCCTGCCGCCGCCGATATCGAGCGTGCCGCTCATAATGAGCGCAATGACCAGCAGGGCGCCGCAGGCGCAGCCGGCAAGTGCCGTAATAAAGATCGGCAGCTTTTTGGTCTTGGTCTTGACCACCGTGTGCTTGTTCACGACCTGCGCACCGCCGAGCGGCTTGCCGGTCTGCGTGTCGTAGGCCTGCACGTAGGGAATGTTGCCGTCGGCAGGCGTCGACTCAACCTGTACGCGCGGTTGCTGCTGAGTCTCGCCGGCGTGGCCCGCATCCTGGGGATGCTGGGAATCGTTCTCGCTCATAGCTGCGATCCTTTCGTCAAATAACCAAAGGCCCGCCAAACATGTGGCGGGCCATCATTGTTCACGTTGAGTTGTACCCCAATATGCGGGCGAACGTGTATGAGAACGCAATCTTTTAGGAAGGCTTAAGTTCTGTTGCAGGCCCGAAAGGAACCCGCACCCGCGTCAATACCACCACAAAGGCGCCTGTCCCCTTTGTGGTGGAAATCTAGTCCTTAAACAGATAACCCACGCCGCGGACGGTGGTGATGTGTGCCGCGATCTGCGGGCCCACCTTGGAGCGGATGCGTCGAATGTGCACGTCGACGGTGCGCGTGCCGCCGCAGTACTCAAAGCCCCACACGCGGTGCAGCAGCACCTCGCGACTGTAGGCACGGTTGGGATGCGTCGCCAAAAAGCTCAGCAGCGAGTACTCCATCAGCGTCAGGTCGATGGGCTCGTTATCGAGTGTCACCTGGTAGGTAGCCAGGTTAATCTCGAGGTTATCGATGTTGAGCACATCGTCGGCGGCGACGGTCTCCTCCTCGCCCATCAGGCGCTGCGCACGAGCCTTGAGCTCGTTGGGCGTCGCCGTGGGACACACAAAGTCGGCATGCGCGTGATTCGGCAGGCGCAGGGTGCTAAGCGCCTCGTCGTCGACAATCACCAGCATGGGGACGCTGCCACGATCGTCAAGCCACTTGGCAATCTGATCGATGCGGTCGCTGCGGATGCCGTCGGAATCGAGGATCAGCAGGTCAAAGTCGTGCGCCGCAGTCGGCGAATCGGGGGTAGCCAGGCTCACCTCGACACCCAGGGTGGTCGTCAAGCTGCGGGCAAACTCGTGGAAGCGCGTCGTGCGCGCCATGAACAGGGCACTCTTTTCGGACATATCGGCCTCCAAGGAAATGAGCTCAATCGTACTGGAACAAGCCAGCGCGATTAGGAGTTCGCCAGGTAGTGCTTGATCTCCCACTCGGTGATCGTGGACTCAAACTTATGCCATTCGTCGCGCTTCTTTTTGAGGAAGAAGCTGTGGATGTGCTCGCCGAGGGCATCCTTCATAAACTGCGAGTCCTCAAACACGTCGAGCGCCTCTTTGAGCGAGCGCGGCAGTGGCGTATAGCCGGCCTCGACCATCTGACGGTCGGTGAGCTTGAGCGTCTCGGCCGTGGCCTCGGGCGGGAGCTCCAGCTTGCGCTCGATGCCGTCCAGACCAGCCGCCAGCGTGACGGCGTTGACCAGGTACGGGTTGGCCATGGGATCGGGACTGCGCAGCTCGATGCGCGTGGACAGCTGCTTGCCGGGCTTGTAGACCGGAATGCGGACCATACTCGCGCGGTTGCGCAGGCCCCACGTGGCGTACTGCGGCACGGAGTCGCCGCCCGTGGTAATGCGCTTGTACGAGTTGACCGTGGGGTTGGTGATGGCGCTGATCTCGCGCGCGTGCGCCAGGATGCCGGCCATGTAGTGCTTGGCGATATCGGAGAGGTGGTACTTCTCGTCGTCCTCGCCCCAAAAGACGTTGTTGCCGTCGTGGTCGAATAGCGACTGGCACAGGAACATAGCGCTGCCGTCCTCGCCCGCCAACGGCTTGGGCATAAAGGAGGCGTGGCACCCGCTCTCGTAAGCCTGCTGCTTAATGATGAGCTTGGCCGTGGTGATGGCGTCGGACATGCTCAGGGCCTCGGCGTGGCGCAGGCTCATGCCATGCTGCGAGCGGCCGGCGGCGTGGAAGGTGTACTCCACGGGCACGGACATCTTCTCGAGCGTGAGGACCGTGTTGCGGCGCAGGTCGCGAGCGGCATCGCTCACCGAAAGATCGAAGTAGCCCACGTTGTCGAGCGGCTCGGGCGTGTGCTCGTCGGGAAAATAGTAGTACTCCAGCTCGGCGCCCACGTTGAGCAGATAGCCGGCCTTCTCGGCCCTGTAGAACATGCGGCGCAGGGCATCGCGCGGGTCGCCGGCAAACGGCTTGCGATCGGGAGTGCACACGTCGCAGAACACGCGGGCGACGCCGTTATGGCTCGGGCGCCACGGCAGAATCTGGAAGGTCGAAGCATCGGGAAACGCCAGCATGTCGGCTTCCTCGGGCGTGGCAAAGCCCTCGATGGCGGAGCCGTCAAAGCCAATACCCTCCTCAAAAGCGACCTCGAGGTCCTCGGGGCTAATGGCAAAGTTCTTGAGGCGGCCGAGAATGTCGACAAACCACAGACGCACAAAGCGGATGTCACGCTGCTCTACGGAGCGGAGTACGTAATCGATGTTCTGCTGGTTCATGTCGCTCCCCTTTCTTTCGGGCGGGTTTCGACTGGTCTATATCGCAGATACTATCGCAGAAAAATGTTTCCGCAGGGTTAAAGCGTATCAAGCGCTCAAAAAACGTGCGCGAACAGGCCGTTGCGAACGAGCGGCTAGCGTTCAGATTCGGAGACAATTTGTCTACAGGCTCGTTCCAGCGTAGGGAACTCCATCGTCACCGCATCCCAAACAACCGAGCGGTCGACATTGCCGTAATCATGCGCAAGATAATTTCTCATGCCAATAATTCCACGCCACTCAATTTCGGGATGAAGCCGCTGCGAGCGTTCCGACAACTTGCCCGCTTCTTCCGTCACCCTAAGCGCACACATCAAAAGGGAGTCCGCCAACGCCCTCGTCCGCACGTCATTCGCATGCAGAAACTGGTCCTCGGTGATATCAAAAGCCTTGATGCGCTCGTTCGTTTCGGAGATGGCTTCCAAAACCTCTTGAGCGCGGAGGCCGTCTGACTTACGCGCGATCATAAAGGGTCACTCCTTCGCGCTCGATTACCGCGGCAAGATCATCATCAAGATAGTCACTCGAGACGAGGTCAACCTGCTTCCCGGTTTCTTTGCGCACCGCCTCGCCAAACGCCGATAACGCGAAAAGACCAAAGCCCCGCTCGCGATCGACTTCGAGGCGCAAGTCAATATCACTATCGGCATGCGCCTCGCCACGGGCATACGAACCAAATAGAATCACGGTTTTGATGGCGGGAATCGTGCTGGCTGCCTCGCGGACGGCGGACTCGATCCGAGCAATATCCAAACCATTGTTAGCAACGCCTTCGTCTGCCACAGCTTTTCCAAGCGAGGGAACAAACGGCAGAGAGCGCTCGCGCAGCATCTGCCTCATAAACATATTGACCGCAACAGACGAAGTCATGCCAAGCTCTTCGCACAGTTCGGCAAATGAGTCTTTAATTGACGAGTCCACTCGCACACTCAGCACAGACGCAGCCATGGATACCTCCTGTATGACATTGTCTATATATTATCACACAGACTAGCGCGAAGTTGATGCGCGATGTTCGATGTGGCCGGGAATCTCGATGCGTTTGGGCGCCAGCTTTGCGGCCTCGCCCACAGTAGTGGTAACAACGTCGATGCGCTCGGAAAGGCGCTCGACTACGCGCTCGGCAATGGTGAGGGTGTCCTGCGCGGCCGTGGTCACGCCACCAAAGAGCACATGGTTCCAGGGGTAGTCGTCAAACGTCGCGATCTTGAGCCCCGCCGGCAGCGAGGGACCAAGCTGCGCCAGCGCCTCGGTCAGACGCAGGAAGACCAGGCCGTTGACGGCAATGAGGCCGAGCTTTTTACCTGCATAGCCGCGGATGGTCTCGTCCAGGCGGCCGACGCCCGTGGCGCCCCCGTCGGCCAGGGTGACGACCTCGCCGGCAAGGCCGCGGTGCAAAAGTTCGTCGGTAAAGGCCTCGGCGCGCTTGCGACGCACGGGGCTGTCGTCGCTTGCCTCGGTGAGCAGGCACAGGCGCTCGCTGCCAGCGGCGGTCAAGGCGTCTACCAGGCCGGCGACCAGCTCACGGTTGTTAGATGTCACCAGATCGACACCGCCGTCGGCAACGTCGCGGTCGAGCAGCACAACGGGCAGGCGCCCCGCGGCCGCGGCGATCGCCTCGTCATTGCCTCCGCAGGTGTTGACGACCAGGCCGTCCACGTCAGCATCGATAAGTCTGGCGAGCGACTCGGCCTCCTTAGCGGGGTCGTTGCCGCTAATGGCCGTCATGAGCGAGCAGCCGCGCGCGGCGGCGCTGGCGGAAAGGCCCTCGAGCATGGCGCTCGAGAACGGGTTGGCGATGTCGGCCAGGATCACACCGATGAGGTTGGTACGCGAGCTGCGCAGATTGCGCGCGGCAGCACGTGGGCGATAGCCGGTGCGCTCGATGACCTCGGCGATGCGGGCGCGGGTCTCCTCGGTCATCTGCCCGGGGCGGTTGTTGAGATAGCGCGAGACCGTGGCCGGGCTCACGCCCGCCTCGGCGGCAATGTCCTTGATTCTCATCTGCGCCATGGCGCACCCCGTTCTCAATTGTCAGCAGTCTGAGCCATTTTAGGCATTTTTTTAAAAATCTCGCTTGCAAAACGCTGTAAGTGAGTATACTACAACTCGAAACGAAACCGATTTCGTAAACCGATTTCGGCAAGCGTTGGCGCGGAGGTGCAAAGATGTACCCTACCGTCTTGGCACCTCCGCGCCAACGCCATATCAAAGGTGTACGCACGAGCAAGAAGGAGCTGCGCGACCATGGGTAAAACGGTTCTTACCTTCGGCGAAATCATGATGAGGCTCTCGCCCAAAGATCATCTGCGCATTGAGCAGGCAACCGAGTTTGACGTCCGCTACGGTGGCGCCGAGGCCAACACCGCTCTTTCCCTGGCCTACCAAGGCGACAAGGCCGCTTACGTATCCGTTGTCCCGGCCAACCGCCTAGGCGAGTGCGCGCTGCGCTCGCTGAAGGCCTACGGCGTCGACACAACGCGCGTCGTGCGTCAGGGCGACCGTCTTGGCTCCTATGTGTTTGAGGTCGGCGCCTCGCAGCGCGGCAACGGCTGCGTCTACGACCGCAAGTTCTCTGCCATCAACATGGCCAAACGCGACGTCTTTGACTGGGACGAGATCCTCAAGGGCATCGATGTCTTCTATTTCTCCGGCGTGACCCCCGCCGTCTCCGATGAGATGGCCGCCGCCTGCAAGGAGGCACTCGCCGCCTGCCGCGCCAAGGGCATCACCACCGTGTGCGACGTGAACTATCGCGGCAAGATGTGGTCGCCCGAGAAGTCGCAGGCCACCATGAAGGAACTCCTGCCGCTCGTCGACATCTGCATCGCCAACGACGAGGATGCGCCCGCCGGCCTCGGCATGACCTGCGTCTCTGGTTCCCTTGCCCATGGCATCGAGGAGCGCGACACCTACGTCGAGATGGCCCGTCAGATCTGCGCCGAGTACGGCTGCAAAAAGGTCGCCTCGGTCGTCCGCAACATCTCTTGCGTCGAGCGCTCCATCTGGATGGGCATGCTCTTTGACGCCGAGAGCGGCGAGTACTGGTTCTCCCCTGCTCACGATGTGCACGTGCTCGAGGGCGTTGCCGCCGGCGACGCTTTCAACGCCGGCTTCGTCCATGCCCTCATCAACGACTTTGACCCGCAGGACGCCGTCAACTACGCGATTGCAGCCTCGATCCTCAAGCTCACCATCAAGGGCGATTCCAACTTGGTGACCGCAGACGAGATCGCAGCCGTGGCATCCGCCGCCGACGGTGGCACCCGCGTCGCGCGCTAGTCCGTCTCCATTCCGCGGGCCGCAGCTTTCCAATCCCATACCCCTGCGGCCCGCTCCCCGATTCCTCCGGCCGGACAAAACCACCAGTCCCATTCCGGTTTTGCCTGGCATTCCCTACATGACTGGTCGAGCAGCTGGTTTTGGAATTGCTTGAACCCCAAGCAGTGCCTCCGATAACCAATCCAAAATCGGCTCCTGACCAGCATATTTGGCAATCACGCGCCCATGCGCGCCATACATCGAAAGGAACATTATGTTCGATCAGTTCTACACCACGCTTGAGTCCCTGGGCATCGTGCCGGTCGTCGTGCTCGACAAGGTCGAGGACGCCGCTCCGCTCGCCCACGCCCTTATGGCAGCTGGCATGAAGTCCGCCGAGGTCACCTTCCGCACCGCCTGCGCCGCCGAGTGCATCGCCGCTATGGCCGAGGCCGAGCCCGAGATGTGCGTTGGCGCCGGCACTGTCCTGACCGTCGAGCAGGTTGAGCAGGCCCGCGCAGCCGGTGCCAAGTTCATCGTCTCCCCGGGTTACAACGAGGACGTCGTGAAGCATTGCATCGACATCGAGCTGCCCGTCCTTCCCGGCACCGTGACCCCCTCCGAGGTCACCGCAGCCGAGAACCTGGGCCTCAAGGTCACCAAGTTCTTCCCCGCGTCCCAGTATGGCGGCCTGAACACCATCAAGGCCCTCGCCGCTCCGTTTGTCGGTCACCGCTTTATGCCTACCGGCGGCGTGAGCACCGCCAACGTCGAGGAGTACCTGAGCTCCTCCGCCATCATCGCCTGCGGTGGCACCTGGATGGTCAAGCCGGCCCTGTTTGCCGACGGCGACTTCTCCAAGGTCGAGCAGATCGCCCGCGAGGCCATGGACGTCGTCAAGAAGGTCCGCGGCTAGGTTTAGCTCTCTATCGTGAAAGGGGGCGTGCCCTAGACCTCGCCCCCTTTCTTTTAAAGCGGCTCGGAAGCGCGCCGTTTCCGTCACGAACAAGAACCAAAACCGTCTTGTATGCTGATAGAACGTGACGGAAGCGACACGCCCCCGAGCCGCTTTGTATAATCGGCTGGCAGTCGCGCTCAACTGAGCCACTTCGGTAAAAGCCGAGCCATCAAAACAGCTGCGGCACCGTCTGGAGGAATGGACCTTTGCTTCCGGTCTTTTCCTCCAAGCGGCACCGCATCTTTGTGCCCCGGTCACACCCCAACGCAGTTGCGGTGAAATAGGGACTGTTTGCGCCACCTAGGTCACAAAACAGTCCCTATTTCACCGCAACTTATATGGGGATTGATTAGATGAACGAGTCTTTGGACAGCTCAAAATAGTCGGGATGCAAGGCGATAACCGGACCTTGCTCTTCGGGCATCAGGTGCAGGTGTGTCTCTGCCAGATAGCTCGCCGCGTCGGTATCGCCCCTCTTAATGGCCTCGAGAATCCGGCGATGCTGCCGACGAATCGGCTCCCAATCCAAATCCTGCGACACCATACGCAACCAGTTATATCGCTCAAAATGCGTGTTGATGCTCTTCATCCAATCCCACAACATGTGACGACCGGCAATCTCAAAACATGTCTCATGGAACAGGTTATCCAGGTCAAAGAAACGGCGCGTTTCGCCATGGTCGAGCGACTCGGACTCGGTAAGAATCTGCTCAAGCCGCTGCTTTTGCTCGGGCGAGGCGGCCGAACAGCATTTAATTAGCACGCTTCTCTCGAGCTTCTCGCGCAAAAAGCAGGCGTTTTCGGCGCGTTCCATGCTGATCTTAGAGACGTAGGTGCCGCTTTTGGGGCGCGTTTCCACCAGCTCCTGCTCACGCAGGCGCACAAAGGATTCGCGAATGGGCGTGCGCCCGATTCCCGTCTCCTTTTCCAGACCAATCGCCGAAAGACGCGTGCCGGGCCTGAGCTCGGCATAGATGATCTTGGAGCGCAATGCGTTGTACGCCTGGTCTTGCAGGCTCTGATAATGCTGGTGCTGTTCCATAAAGCCCTCGGATGAAGCCTCGGTTAATCGAATACCACCATGCAATACTATCGCATCCCCCGCCCCCCATAAGTTGCGGTGGAATAGTTCCCGCTCAAAGCCTTCAGCAGCAAAAACAGGAACTATTCCACCGCAACTTCCAACAGTCTTTTTGGGACGGGGCTTTTTTGGCTACCCTGAGCCGCAGGTTGGCCCCTTGCCACAAAAGTGGCCCATCTACTACGTTAGCACGGATAGCCTCGGCCATACCGAAAACCGTGAAAACAAAACCGCAGGTAGACAGCTTGTCGATTTTCGAAAAAGCCGACTATGGTTGACCCCTGCGGCTTAAACGTAGTAAATAGGCCCTTTTCGTGGCGCAGCACTACTCCATCACAAATTGGCACCCCGAGCCCTCGTGAGTTGCCAACAAGCTGTTCGCCCAGCGCTTTGTGCGCGCGGCATTCGGGAAATAGCACCACCGTAAGAACCCGTAAACAGCGCTATACGTTGCTATATCTCACTATACTTTGCTATATCTTGCTATATCTTGCTATATCTTGAGCAAAGGTGGCTCACATGCAAACAAACCCTTTTAAGCCCACAGCAGGTAAAACACCTCCCACGATTATCGGCCGCGAAGATGTACTTGAAGAATTCAGTGAAGGCCTCATCAACGGGCCTGGTGCCCCTGGGCGCCTAATGCGCATAGCCGGCGTCCGTGGAACGGGCAAGACGGTCCTCCTTGACGAGTGCTCACGTTTGGCGCAAAGCCGTGGCTGGACGGTCATAAAAGAGGTCGCAACCGAGGGACTTTGTCAGCGCATTCTCGAACAGCTGCAGCCCAAATTCCAGGCCAAACACGCCAGATTTGAGCCCACCGTAGCTGGCATATCCATCGGCAGCATAGATATTGAGCGAATCGGCCCATCGCTACGCGACGCCATGAGACAGACAATAACCAAGAATGGAAATGGCCTGCTCATCACTCTCGACGAGGTTCAAGACGCAGAGCTCGATGAGGTCCGAACGCTCTCCATTGCGATTCAGCAGGTTATCGGCGAAGACCTTGATATCGCCTTTGTTTTTGCTGGGCTGCCTTCGATGATTGAAAGCATCATCAACAGAAAGACACTTACGTTTTTGCGCCGTGCCCTCCCCTTTGACCTGAAGGCTGTGGCAGTAACCGAAGTGTCGTACTCCCTCGAGGAAACCATTGAAGCGTCTGGCATGGAGTTGCAGCCAGGTATTGCCGGCCAACTTGCCGAGGCAACGCAAGGCTATCCTTTCATGATCCAACTCGTTGGATACTACGCATGGCAGTTGGCGAGACGCGCACATACAGCGATTATTGGAGAAGAAGAAGCCGAGCGCGGCATTGCAACGGCACGCGAACGCTTCTGCGCCATGGTGATTGAGCCCGCGCTGCAGCGCATTCCGCCCACGTGCATCGCTTATCTGCTGAGCATGGCGTCTTTGGGGCAGACGAGCTCGACCAGCATGGTTGCCGACGCCCTAAACAAAACGCCTCAACAGGTGAGCTCCGTCCGCAGCCGCCTGTTAAGAGAATCGATTATCGAGGCTCCTTCGTACGGCAAGGTCTCATTTGCCATCCCCTACATGCGCGACTACCTCTACGAGCACAAAGCCGAACTGGAAGTTGAACTGTAGAAACGGCAACTGCCCTGCAAGACGAAAACCGTTTTCGTACGGATTTAAAGCAGACGTAAACGGTTTTCGTCTTGATTTGCGTCCGAAATTAAGACGTAAATTGCGCTTTCGTACGCTTGTTACCAGACGCAAATTGTTTTCGTCCGGCTATGCGTCCCCAATCCAGACGAAAAAGGCCCCGAGCTCGTGTGAGCTCGGGGCTCTTTGTGCCGCACATCTATGAGAGGGAATCGATGCGCATGGGCGCTACTCCATGTAGCCACCCTGGATGGCGGAAACTGCATGCTCGGTAAAGAACTTGAGCGTGCCGGAGGTATAGCGATTAGCCTTGGGCTTCCAAGCGGCTCGGCGCTCGGCCAGGACGGCGTCGACCTCGGCCGGCTCCATCTCCTTGCCGGCGATGCCCACAATGGACAGCGAGCGCTCGGGAATATTGATCTGGATCAGGTCGCCTTCCTCGATCAGGGCAATCGGGCCGCCCACGGCAGCCTCGGGCGAAACGTGACCGATAGCCGGGCCCTTGGAGGCGCCGGAGAAGCGGCCGTCAGTGATCAGAGCAATCGAAGCGCCGAGCTCGGGATCGCTGGCAATAGCCTCGGTGGTGTAGAACATCTCGGGCATACCGGAACCCTTGGGGCCCTCATAGCGAATGATAACGGCATCGCCGGGCTTGACCTCGTGCGTCAGGACGGCGTGAATGGCGTCCTCCTCGCAGTCGAACGGACGGGCCTTGAGCGTAGCCTGGAACATCTCGCGCGGAACGACGGTGTGCTTGACGACCGCGCCCTCGGGAGCAAGATTGCCGTGGAGGATGGCGATGGAACCGTCGGTGCCGAAGGCCTGGTCAAACGGACGGATGATGTCCTCGCGCTTGAGATTCCACTTCTCAAGGTAACGACCGCACTTCTCGTAGTAGCCGTTGTTCTTGAGGTCCTCGAGGTTCTCGCCGAGAGTCTTGCCGGTGACGGTCATGACGTCGAGATGGAGCATCGACTTGATCTCCTCCATGATGCGCGGCACGCCGCCCGCATAATAGAAGAACTGCGCCGGCCACTCGCCTGCGGGACGAACGTTGAGCAGGTAGTGGGCGCCACGGTGCAGACGATCGAAGTCGTCGGCGGACATCTCGATGCCAAACTCACGGGCGATTGCGGGGATGTGCAGCAGGGAGTTGGTGGAACCAGAGATGGCGCCGTGGACCATGATTAGGTTCTCGAAGGATTCCTTGGTCACGATGTCGCGCGGGCACAGGTTGTGCTCGGAGAGCCACACGGACTGACGGCCGGCCTCGCGGGCGAACTCGCGCAGGTCGGAGCTAGTGGCGGGCAGCAGAGCCGTGCCGGGGAGCATAAGGCCCAGGGCCTCGGCCGTGACCTGCATGGTCGAGGCGGTACCCATAAAGGAGCAGGCGCCGCAGCTGGGGCATGCGTTGTGCTTGGCAAACTCAAGCTCCTCGCGGGAAATCTCGCCGCGCTCATAGCGGGCCGAGATGGCGCCGAGCTGCTCCAGGGTCAACAGATCGGGGCCTGCATCCATGACACCGCCGGTAACGACGATGGAGGGGATGTTGATGCGGCCCATGGCCATGAGGTTCGCAGGCAGGCCCTTATCGCAGCTGGCGACAAAGACGCCGGCGTCGAACGGGGTGGCCTTGGCATGGATCTCGATCATGTTGGCGATCATGTCGCGGCTGGGCAGCGAGTAGTTAATGCCGTCGTGGCCCTGGGCCTCGCCGTCGCAGATATCGGTGCAGAAGTAACGGGCGCCGTGGCCGCCAGCATCGGCAACGCCAGCACGGACCTCCTCGACCAGCTCAAACAGGCCCGCAGAACCCGGGTGCGAGTCGCCGAACGTCGACTCGATAATGACCTGCGGCTTGTCCAGATCCTCAATGGTCCAGCCGGAGCCCAGACGCAGTGGGTCCATCTCGGGGCTAATGGTGCGGAACTTGCCGGATCGCGGCTGCAGCTTAGCAACCAGGTCGGCCGCCTCCTGTTGAATCTGCGCTTTGGTTTTCTCGTCCATGATGTTCTCCTCTTTTGGTTTGAACGGTTGTATCAATCGTTGGTTAATGAATCAGGTGTAAATGGGTACCGAGCGATGCACTCGGCGAAAGATGCTTAGCTACGCAAACTAGGCGAAGAACGAAATCACCAGGGCGCAGGCGAGGCCCGAAAGACCGATGAGCGTCTCCATAACGGTCCAGGACTTGAGGGTGGTCTTCTCGTCAATCTCGAGGAACGAGGAGCACATCCAAAAACCGGCATCGTTGACGTGCGAGAGGGCCGTGGCACCGCCGCAAATAGCAAGACAGATAGCGGCACGCATGAGCACTGAGGCTCCGGCAACCGCGGGCATGGCGGCCATAATGCCCGATGCCATGGTCATGGCGACGATGGAGCTACCGACCGAGGCACGCACCATGACGGCAATCAAGAAGGCGACGACCACCAGGGGCAGCGGAGAGGCCTCAAGCACGGGACCGATAACCTGGCCCAAGCCGCAGTCTTGCAGCATCCAGCGAATGACGCCGCCACAGGCGATAACCAGCAAGATCATGCCGACGGGCTTAAGAGAGCGGTCGAGCAGGGCCTTGAGCTCGGCACCGGAGTAGCCGCGCCGCGCGCCCAGCAGATACATCGCGACGAGCGTGGCGAGCGTCAAAGCGACGAACGGCTTGCCCAGGAAGGCAAGAATCGAGGCGAGTTCGTCGGGCATGGGGATATAAGAGGACAACGTGCCCAGCAAAATCAGACAGAGCGGCGTGAGCACGATGGCAAGCACCATGCCAAAGGAAGGAAGCTCCTTTTCGTCGCTCGCACCCTCGGCAGAGGTAAAGTGCTCCGGAACATCGGTAAAAATGCGACCGCCCACGTTGCGGCCCCAGATGACGCCGGCAATTGCCATGGCGATGAAGGCGGTGGGGATACCGACGAGGATCATGGTGCCCAGGTCGACACCGAGCGTGCCGGCGACCAGAACCGACCCGGCCGATGGCGGCACAAACGCATAGCCAGCGGCAAGTCCCGCGAGCAGCGCGATGCCATAGTATAGTAGAGCGTCGACTTTTTGGTCTGCGATGCCACGCTAAACGCAAGCGGAATCAAAACGACCACGCCGGCCTCAAAGAACACCGTAGTGCCGATGACCAAACCGGTGATGCCCAGCGCCCAGCTGGAGTGGCCCTGGCCAAAGGTATCAATGAAGGTCTGGGCGATCTTCTTGGCGCCGCCGCTCTCCTCCAAAATCTGGCCAAACATCGATCCCAGGCCAATGAGCAGGGCGATGTTTTGCAGCGTGGTGCCCACGCCCTTGGTGACGGTGTCTGCCACCATGTCGAGCGGCATGCCGGCACCGATACCGATCACGAGCGCCGAGACCATCATCGACAGCACGGGGTGCAGCTTGAACTTGATGATGAGCGCAAGCAGCAGCGCGATGCCCACGATGGCGGCGATGACCAGCCTGGTGGGATCAGCCATAAACGTTGGGTCTGACATCTTTCCTCCAATTCATCAGACCTTTTGAATTCGTCTGATGACTATAGCGTGTTATAGAAAGGTCTGATGTTTCATTTTGAAATTTGTTCGAAATACATCTGATGTATTTGGTAAACGGTCGTATTTGCGCTGCGAACGGTATATCTAAGCCGCCCGACTCAAATCCAGCGGCCAATATCGCATCCGTGGTGCGCTAAAATAGCTCAGATGAATTTTGTAATGAAAGGTATAGCTATGGCCCGCGCCGATTCGGGACTCCCCGAGCAGATTTCGGAGAAAATCATTCAATTGATTCTGGATGAACACCTTGAGCAAGGCGATCGCCTGCCTAAGGAAACCGTGCTGGTCGAGCGCTTGGGCGCCGGCAGGAGCACCGTGCGTGAGGCCATGAAGTTGCTGCAGTCGCGCAATATCGTGCGCATTAAGCAGGGTTCGGGCACCTATGTGGCGTCAAACCCCGGCATTGCCGACGACCCGCTGGGCTTTACCTTTATCGACGACAAGCAGCGTCTGGCGCGCGACCTACTCGAGGTGCGCTTTATGATCGAGCCGCAGATGGCACGCATGGCGGCCGAGCACGCGACCAACGACCAGGTCGTCTGTATCAAAGAGCTCTGCGATGAATCCGAGCGCCTGGCCGAGGCCGGTGAGGATTACTCCGCCGCCGACACCGCGTTCCACAATGCCATTGCCGAGAGCTCCGGAAACCTCGTCGTTCCCCGCCTGATGGGCGTGCTCAAGGCATCCGTCCCCCTCTTTATCGACGTGACCGGCAAAAAGCTCGTCGAGGAAACTATCCGCACGCACCGCGATGTGGCCGACGCCATCGCCTCGCGCAATCCCACCGCAGCGCACGATGCGATGTATTTGCATCTGGTGTACAACCGCAACATGATCGCAGAGGGAGCAGAAACAAAAGGCATTTAGGGCCCGACAATAATCTTTCTTTGGCAAAACGCAGGCGGCGGCTGCCCAACACACAGGGCAGCCGCCGCTTTTTGCAATCGATTGGTGCAAAGGGATTGACTAGAGCTCGCAGGCAACCTTGTAGCCGTCGCCAATGGCATCGCGGATGTTGCCGCACTTGTTGGCGTCGCCCAGCACGTGGGTGGTAACGCCGGCAGCGGCAAGGTCGTCGGCCAACTTGGTATTGGGACGATAGCCCATGGCAAGCACCAGCGTATCGGCACCGGTGATGGTGTGGACCTCGCCGTCCTTTTCGTAGCTGATGGCATCCTCGGTAATCTCGGTCACCTTGGCCTCGGTCAGCACGTGAACGCCCTTGGAGAGCATGCGCGTGATGAGCACCGCGCGACCGGCGCCGCCCTCGTTGACGGCGAGCGTCTTGGTCATCTCGATGACGGTGACGTCGCGATTGGCCGGCGACAGATCGTTGACCAACGGGGCCAGGTAGTCGGCCGTCTCGCAACCGACGGTGCCGCCGCCCACGATGACAATCTTCTTGCCCGGGAAAGCCTTGCCGCCCAACAGGTCGTCAGCCGTCATGACCTGCTTAAATCCCTGCATGAAGGCCGGGGCGATGGGCTCGGCGCCATAGGCCAGGACGACCTCGTAGCCGGCGTAGTCACGCTGAATGTCCTCGGCAGTAAGCTCGGTGCCAAATACGCACTTCACGCCGACCTCGGCCAGGCGACGGTACTGATACTTGATCACGCGGGTGAGTTCCTGCTTTGCCGGCGGAACGGCCGCGATGCGCATCTCGCCACCCGGCTCGTCCTGCTTATCCACGAGCACTACGTTGTGGCCGCGCTTGGCAGCAATGTAGGCTGCCTCCATGCCCGCAGGACCAGCGCCCACAACCAGCACGTTCTTAGCCTCGGCGGCAGGCTCGTAGCCGGCCTCGTCGCGCTCAACATCGGGATTGACGGTGCAGGAGATGCGCTTGCCAAACATAATGCCGTTCAGGCAGCGCAGGCAGCCGATGCAGGGGCGGATGTCGTCGGCGTTGCCGGCAGCGGCCTTATTGCAGAACTCGGCATCGCACAGATTGGCGCGGCCCATCATGCAGATGTCGGCAGCGCCGTCCTCGATCAGCTCCTCGGCGATCCAGGCCTCGTTGATACGTCCGACGGTGGCGACGGGAATGTTGACGTGCTTCTTGATCTCGCGCGAGCAGGCGGCGTGCGAGGCCTGCTGGGTACCGGCGGCAGGAATCGCAGAGCCGCGCTTGATGGTGGTGCCGCCCGACACATGAATCATGTCGACGCCGGCCTTCTCCAGGCGACGCGAGACGTAGATCATGTCGTTGAGGGTCAGACCGCCATCGGTGTACTCATCGCCCGAGATGCGGACGTCGATGATAAAGTCCTTGCCGCAGCGCTCGCGAATCTCGGCGATGACCTCGAGCAAAAAGCGCATGCGGGCGTCGAGCGAGCCGCCGTACTCATCGGTACGCTTGTTATAGAGCGGGGTCAAGAAACCGCCGAGCATGCCGTGGGCGTGCGCCGCATGGACCTCGACGCCATCGACACCGGCCTTCTGCATACGCACGGCAGCGTCGCCAAACTGATGCGTGAGCTCGTGAATCTCGTCGACCGTGATAGGACGCGGTGCCTCACGGGCATAGGACGGTCCCACGAAGGACGGAGCGATCAGGCGCGGCGTGCCCGGAATGTTAAAGGCCATGTAGGCGGGGTGAAAGAGCTGCGGCATGATCTTGCAGCCATACTCGTGGACGGCCGCGGCGAGCTTTTCCCAGCCGGGGATAAACGTGTCGTCGTAGCAGCACATGTCACCCGGCAGATAGGTATAGGTAGGCTCGACCGTCACGACCTCGGTAATGATGAGGCCCACGCCGCCCTTGGCGCGGGCACGGTAATGATCGACCAAGTCGTCGGTCACATAGCCATGATCGGCCAGGTTGGTGGACACCGGCGGCATAAAGACGCGGTTCTTGACCTCGGTTGTACCGACCTTGATCGGGCTAAAGAGCATCGGGTAGGCAGAGGACTCCATACAGGCTTCCTTTCGTTTGAGCCGCTCGGCGGCAGTTGCTAACGTACCTATCGTATCAGTATCCGCTGCATTCGCACTCGCTCGCACTCCCCCGCCTTTAATCCGATCCCCACAAAAGTTGCGGTGGAATACGGAGTAGATGAGACTTTTGCCAGCCAAAACAGTCCGTATTTCACCGCAACTGATGGGCGGGATGGAGTTAGAGGCCCAGGTAGGTGGTCATGCCTTCGACGACGAGCTTGGCGCCAGCTACGGCGTGGACCACAGTGAGCGGGCCGTTGACCACGTCGCCGGCGGCAAAGACGCCAGGCACGGTGGTCATGCCATGCTCGTCGACCGAAAGCAGGCCGCGATGGTCGGTCTCCAGACCGCCCGTTGTAAGCACGAGCTTGTCCTTGGGCACCTGAGACGCCGCAATCACAACCGTGTCGGCGGACACGTGGTCGAGCTCTTCCTCGTAGCCCACCACATTGTTGTCCTCGTCAAAGATAGCCGTCTCGAACACCGGACCGTTATCATCGATGGCGCAGATCGCCTTGCCGCGCACAATCTCGGCACCGTCAAGCTCGGTCAACTCCACCTCGTCGTCAATCGCAGAGATATGACGCGAACGTGCATACACAGTGACCTTGCGAGCACCCGAACGCAGCGCCGTGCGGGCCACATCCATGGCCACATTACCGGCACCGATGACCGCCACGTTCTGCCCGATAGCCACGCTCGTGGGATCGACCAAGTAATCGATACCAAACAGCACGTTGCCGCGCGACTCGCCGGGAATACCCAACTTGCGAGCTCGCCAGGTACCGGTACCGACAAAGACCGCATCGTAGCCGTCGCGCAGCAGGTCGTCGATATGCAGCGCGCCACCGATGGTGGTCGAGGGGCGCACGCGCACGCCAAGCGAGCACATCACGTGACGGTACTTTTGTACGAGCGCACGGGGCAGGCGGAACTCGGGGATACCGTATTCCAGCACACCGCCGATCTCGGGGCGCTGTTCAAATACCGTGACGGCACAGCCCAGCTGGGCCATCTTAATGGCCACGGTAATACCGGCGGGACCGGAACCGACCACAGCAACCTGTTTGCCACACGACGGCGCGGGCGTCCACTCCTTACGATCTAAATACGCTGTCGAGATATAGTGCTCGATGCTCGAAAAATGCACGGGTGTGCCCTTACGGCCCTGGATGCAAGCACCCTCGCACTGGCCCGAATGATTGCACACCATGGAGCAGACCGCGCTCATGGGATTGTTCTGGAACAGTAGCTCGCCCGCCTCTTCTAGACGGCGCTGCTTAAAGAGGTCGATAACCTGCGGAATGGGCGTCTGCACCGGACAGCCCTTTATTTGACAGAACGCCTTTTTGCAGCCCAGACAGCGATTTGCTTCCTCAACGATGTGGATAGCCACGCAATTCCCCTCTATCGACCTGGACTAAATCGGCTTCTTAAACCAATTTGCCCGAATTTATAACCATAGATACGTCAACAGTGCGGAAAAGGGCACCGAAAAACATCTCACAAACGCGCAGTAGCAACCCTTCCCTCGCACGGAGCCACTGTGCAGCCCCGTCATCGAGATCAAAAGATTCGCCACCCCTACGAATGGCGAATCTCTCTACAGGCAGACGCCGTCTTTCCAGATACTGATCTCGTGGCAGCCGCGGCGCTCGGCACTCGTTAGCTTACCGCTCGCTGTATCCAGTACCAGCTGATACAGGTCACGGGCAGCCTCGTCGAGCGTGCACTCGCCCGTAGCCACCACGCCGGCGTTAAAGTCCATCCAGTTGGCCTTGTGGTCGCACAGACGCTGATTGGTGAACACCTTGAGGGTGGACGCCGGTGCACCAAACGGCGTGCCGCGTCCAGTCGAGAACAGAATCACGTGGCAGCCAGCAGCCGTCAACGCCGTGGTGGATACCATGTCGTTGCCCGGGCCGCACAGCATGTTCAGGCCATGCTTGGTGACCTGACCGGCATACGGCAGCACGTCAACGATGGGTGCGGAGCCGCCCTTTTGCACGCAGCCGCAACTCTTGTCCTCGAGCGTGGTGATGCCACCGTCCTTGTTACCGGGACTCGGGTTCTCGTAGACCACCTCACCATGGCTAATAAAGTAATCCTTAAAACCGTTAAGCATGTCAGAGGCAGCGTTAAAGACCTGCTCGTTCTCGCAGCGATCGAGCAGGATGCTCTCCGCGCCAAACATCTCGGGCACTTCGGTGAGCACCGACGTACCGCCACGGGCGACGACCATATCGCTCACGCGACCGATCGTGGGGTTGGCGGTAATGCCCGAAAGACCGTCAGAGCCGCCGCACTTAAGACCAATAACCAGCTCTGAGGCCGGAATGGGCTCACGCTTGGCCTGCTTGGCCAGGTCAGCCAGCTCGGACAGAATCTTGTGGCCCTCGATCTGCTCGTCGGCTACATCCTGGCAGGTGAGAAAACGAACGCGCTCGTGATCGAAGTCACCGAGCTCGTCGAGCACCTGCTGATGCGTGCAGTTCTCGCAACCGAGCGACAAGAACAGCACGCCCGCGGCGTTTGCGTGACGCGACAGCGCCACCAGCAGACGACGGGTCTGGGCATGGTCGGCGCCGGTCTGTGAGCAACCGAACGGATGCGGGAAGTAATAGACGCCCTCCAGCGAGCCCTCGACCAAATCCTGGGCCTGCTCGCACATAGCACGGGCGACTTCGTTGACACAGCCGACCGTGGGGATGATCCACAGCTCGTTGCGCGTCGCGGCACGACCGTCGGCGCGGCGGAAGCCCATAAAGGTCTCGGGCTCAACCGACTCAACGACCGGATGCGTGGGATTGTAAGCGTACTCGACCTCGCCCGAAAGGTTGGTCTTCACGTTGTGCGTGTGCAGCCACTGGCCGGGCTGAATGCCCTTCGTCACGTGGCCGATGGGAAGACCGTACTTGATGACATCCTCACCGGCTGCAATGGCGCGCACCGCCATCTTATGGCCCTGCGGAATATCCTCCACAGCCACGACCTCGCCCACCCCGGGAACCGCGACGGCAGCACCCTTGGCGAGCGGCGACAGCGCAACGATGACGTTGTCGGCCGGATTGATCTGGATAGTGTTCATTACAAAGAGTCCTAACCCTACAGGTTGAGCAGAAGTCGAGTGACGCCCGCCAGTTACCCGGCGGGCGTACAGAAGGATTTAGGCCTGAGCGTTCGCGAACGCCTGCTTGACGCCCTCGGAGCGCACGACGGCGAGAACGTTGACGACAAACTCCTCCAGGCCGGCGATCTGCGTAAGATCCTCGCCCCACATTTGCTCGTTGGTGAGCACATCGTGCACCAGCTCGGCGTCGTCGGCGCCGGCGCGGGCGGCGTAGAAGTCGAGCACGAAGGCGTCGTCCTGAGCGGTGTACTCGGTGCCGTCGGAGCGACGCAGGTGCAGACCGTCGCCCTCGCGGGACACGAGCTCCTGCGTGTAGAAGGAGATGAGCGTGGCCAGGCTCGTCGCCAGGCACTTGGGCAGGCTGCCGGTCTCGGCAGCGTAGTCCTTGAGCGTAGGCAGGTCGCGGGCACGCCACTTAGCCGTGGAGTTGAGGCAGATGGAGAGCAGCGCGTGGTCGATAAACGGGTTGTCGAAGCGGTTCTCAACAGCGGCAGCAAAGGCCTTGCAGTCCTCGACATCCAGGTCGGCGGCGAGCGTCGGAATGACCTCGTCGTAGAGCATGGTGTTCATGAAGCCGCGGACGGTCTCGTCGTGCATGCAATCGCGCACGATATCAAAGCCGGCAACCCAGGAACCCGGGACAAAGGCGGTGTGGGCACCGTTGAGGATGCGGACCTTGCGCTTCTTGTACGGGGTGACGTCGGGGGTCACAAAGACACCCGGCAGACCGGCCTTCACGAAGGGCAGACGCTCCTTGAGCGACTCGTCACCCTGGATGCCCCACATCTGGAAGGGCTCGCGCACGGCCAAGAACGGATCCTCATAGCCCAAGCGCTCGGCCACGGCAGCGGCCTCCTTGGGATCGCGGATGCGACCCGGAACGATGGTGTCGACGAGCGTGGTGCAGACGGTGCAGTCGTTGGCCATCCACTGCGAAAACTCGTCCTCCCAGCCCCAGTCGCTCACGTACTGGTTCATAATGCGCAGCAGCTCCTCGCCGTTATGGTCGATGAGCTCGCAGGCGAGCACGATGACGCCCGGCTTGCCGGCAGCCCAGCGGGCATGGAGCACCTGGGCAAGCTTGGCAGGGAAGCTCGCGGGGGGCATGTCGTCGGCCTTGCAGGACGGATCGTAGGCGATACCGGCCTCGGTGGTGTTGGAGACGATAATCTCCAGGTCATCGGAAACGGCGACTTCCATCATGGCACGGTAGTCAGCCTCGCGATACGGATTGAGGCAACGGCTGCAGGCGCTGATCACGCGGGAATCGTCAACCGTGTCGCCGTTCTCCTTGCCGCGTACCAGTACGGTGTACAGGCCATCCTGGGCATTGATACCATCGGCGAAATCGAAGGCGCCGCTGATGGGCTGCACCATGACGACCTTGCCGTTCCAACCGGTGGCCTCGTTGCCCATATCGAAGAAACGATCGACGAAGGCGCGCAGGAAATTGCCCTCGCCAAACTGCAGGACCTTCTCGGGGGCGTCCTTGGGCAGCACGTAGCCCTCGTAGCCGATCTTCTCGAGCGTCTCGTAGCTGATGTTATTCATAGAGGTTTTCCTCTCAACTCAAGTCCCGGTACGGCATCGCCGCACCGGGTTGCATTCATGATTTTTCAAGCAGCGGGGCTATTTATCGATCGTCTCGATAGTGCTCTCGCCGATCTTGCCGCGCTCCCAGCGACCATTCGACAGGTCGTTGGAAATGGAATTGAACTTCTTCTCGGTAATGTCGTAGAGAGCGAAGATAATCAAGGCTGCTACCAGAAGGGCGCAGGCGGGATAAATCGTCAGAGCGCCCTTGATGCCAAGCAGCGTGGCAGCCGTCTGGGGCTTATTTGCCACATATCCGGTAAGGGCAAGGATGCCGCCGGAAATGATCGCGGCAAGGGATTGCGCAAGCTTACGAGAAAAGTTGAACGCGGCGTAGGTCGTACCCTCCTTGCGGATTCCCGTGTGCCATTCACCGTAATCGATAACATCGGAAACCAGGTTCCAGGTGATACCGTTGGGGATGGCAAGCGCGACGTAGCCGATGGTGACGAAGATGATGAACGTCACGGTATTGGTCGGCAGGATGAAGTTGAGGCCGTTTGCCACAGCGCCGACGATAAAGCAGGCGACGCACGTGCGCTTCTTACCGAAATGCTTGACGAGCGTCGGGATGGCGAGAATGGCGACAACCGACGTTCCGATCATGATGCCGTTGACAACGGGCTGCAACGCGATGTTACCCAGGTTGTACTGGCAGAAATACACCATCATGGTGTTGTTGGTGTTCATGGCCGAAATGGTAAACAGCGTAAGCAGGATAACTGCTCCCAGGTTCTTGTTGGTGAAAACGACCTTGAAATACGTGCTGAATGCGCTCGACTTCTTGCCGGCCTTTCCCGCAGCCTTCTCCTCGGCCTGTCGATCGATACGGATATGCTCGCGCGTTCCCAAAAAGCAGATGGCGAATCCGGCGATGCCGCACAGTCCCATGACGACAGCTGCAATCGTATAGCCGTGCGGATTGCCGTCGAGCGTGTCGCCACCCGCAAAGAACAGGACCAATGGGATGAACGCTACGCCCGTGATGAGCTGTGCGCAAAGCGAACCGGCCTGGCGCGTTGACGCCATGTGCGCGCGGTCATCGACGTCACGCGTCATTACCGTGGCCAGAGATCCGTACGGCACGTTGGTGAAGCTGTATACGACGCCCCAGATCATGTAAGTTATCAGCGCATAGGCAATTTTACCTGCCATGGGAATATCGGGCGCAGTGAAGGTCACCACGGTTAGAACGGCAAGGATCACGGCCGAAACCATCATGACCGGACGAAACCGACCGTGCTTGCCAATCTTCTTTCTACCGTCGACGAATGCACCGGCAATCGGGTCCATGAACGCATCGAAAATCTTGGTGACGGCGAAAATCAGGCTCACTACGCCCGGCGAAATCAGACAGATGTCAGTGTAGAACTTGGTCAGATATGCCTGACCAAGATCGAACATAAATCCGTTGCCCAAATCGCCAAAGCCATAGCAGATTTTCTCACGCCAGCTCAGCTTGATATCCTGCGAGCTCTGCATCGATCCCGAATCCGCCTGAGCAGACACAATCTGCTCGTTTTTCTGTTGCCCTGTTCCCATATGGTCCCTCCCCTTTGCAACCGATTTCACCAATCGGAACACATACAGATCTATGCCTCGACAGTGTCCAGATCGAAGCCAAAGTAGCGAACGGAATTGTTGTAGCTGATATCGCGCACGATGGTGCCCAGCAGCTCCATGTCGGCCGGATACTTGCCCTGCTCAACCCACTCGCCGATCACGCTACACAGTACGCGACGGAAATACTCGTGGCGCGGATAGGACAGGAAGGAGCGGGAGTCGGTGAGCATGCCGACAAAGTTGCCCAGGACGCCCTCGTTGGCCAGAGCCGTGAGCTGCTCGCGCATACCGACCTCGTTGTCGTTGAACCACCAGGCGGAACCGTTCTGGATCTTACCGGCAGTCGGAGCCTCCTGGAAACAGCCCATCACGGTATCGATCATGGTGTTGTCGATGGGGTTCAAGCTGTACAGGATGGTCTTGGGCAAGCCGCAGGTCTCCTGGATGGAGTTGAGGAAATCGGCGAGCTGGTCGGACGGCGTGTAGTTGGAGATGCAATCGTAGCCGGTATCGGGGCCGAGCTTGGCAAACATGGCGCGGTTGTTGTCGCGCTTGCAGCCAAAGTGCAGCTGCATGGCCCAGCCCAGACGGACATACTCGCCCGCGACAAACTGCATAAAGGCGGTCTTGTACTTAAGGATCTCATCCTCGGTGAGCGGCTCGGCAGCCAGACCCTTGGCAAAGATGGCCTCAATCTCATCGGCGGTAGCCGGGACATACATAACGTAATCGAGTGCGTGGTCGGAGGCGCGGCAGCCCAGCTCGTGGGCAACATCGTAGCGCTTGGAGATGGCGGACTTCATGCCCTCAAAGTCGCTGACCTCAACGCCGGCAACCTCGGAAAGGTGCTTGCAGTAGTCGGCGAACTCCTGGCCGCGCTCGATGCGCAGAGCGGCGTCGGGGCGCATGGCGGGAACGACCTGAACGTCAAAACTGTCATCGGCGGCAATCTTCTTGTGCCACTCAAAGCTGTCGGCGGGGTCGTCGGTAGTGCAGATCATGCGGACGTTGGACTGCTTGATCAGGTTGCGGCAGGTAAAGCTGGCCTCGGCGAGCTTGGCGTTGGCAAGGTCCCAGACCTCCTGGGCGGTCTTGCCGTTGAGGACGCCCTCGTAGCCAAAGTAGCGCTTAAGCTCCAGGTGGCTCCACTCAAAGACGGGGTTGCCAACGCAGCGACCCAGGGTCTCGGCCCACTTTTGGAACTTCTCGCGAGCAGGGGCGTCGCCAGTAATAAAACGCTCGTCGACGCCGTTGGCGCGCATCAGGCGCCACTTGTAGTGGTCGCCGCCCAGCCAAACCTCGGTAATGTTCTCGAAACGCTTGTCCTCCCAGATCTCCTTGGGAGAAATGTGGCAATGGTAGTCGACGATGGGCATGCCCTCGGCAAAGTTGCGGAACAGCTCCTCACCGGTCTTGGTGCTCAGCAGGAAATCCTGATCGTCCATAAAGTTTTTCATCAAACAGCCCCTTTGCTGGCAAGGCGGGCGCACAATACGCTCGTCATCCTCTAGGTAAACGTTCACCATCTTAGTGCAAAATGCGTTACAAGGTGAACGTTCACCTAACCATCATGGGGCGAACGGTAGGTTTTGACCGCTTAACGGTTGCCGAGCTATGGACCCTGCGTTGGATCGGCACAAAGAAAGGCCACTGACGGCAGATTCGCCATCAGCGGCCTTCGAAACAATTTTTCAATCCCCAGCCAAAAAGTACGCGGCAAGTAGGGAACTCCCTAAACGCATTAGATTCCGGCGAGCTCGCAGTAACGATCGACGTTGCTGGCAAACACCATCTCAACAGCCCCCTTTTGCACAGGCTCCGCCGGCGTCTTTCCCCACAGCAGGTAATCGCCTAAGGTCTTGGCGCCACGATATGCCAGACTCACCGGGTCCTTGTAGACGATGTTGGTAAAGATGCCCCGACGCAAAGCCAGCGCACTTTCTGGGAACAGGTCGTTGCCAATCACCATTACTTCGCCGGCCTTGTTAGCCGAGACAAGCGCATCGGCAATCAGCTCAGAGCCCACGGCGAACACGCTGCAGATCAACTCGGGGGCTTCCGATGACTTTAGACGCTGGTTGAGCTCGTGCTCGAGCTGCTTGACCTGGGCATGAGCACCGGTCAGATCCTCGACCTGCCAGGGAACATTGTGCTCGCGAAGGTAATTGTGGAAGGCGCGAGCGGTCAAATAGTGCGAGTCGGTATAGGGGTCGCCCGCCAATAAAAGCACGCGGGTATCGGTCCCAGAAGCGTGAACCAGGTTGGCCGCCTGCTCGGCCATCAGGCTTCCCGCCGTGGAGTAGTCGGCCAAACTAGCGCCCAGGCGATCGAGGTGAGGGCGGTCGCCGTCAACGAGCTCAATCGTCACGCCCGCCTCGGCGATCTGCCCCAAAAGCTCAGTCGCACGATCGTCGCCCGGCGCATAGGCGAGCAAACCATCAATCTTCTCGCCCACCTGCAGACGCTCGTCGATTTGCTCGAGTGCATCAGCGTAGCCGCCCACGCCAAATTCAACGCGTTCAACGGTAATGCCCTGGTCGATGACCTCTTGCTCAAAGCGATTGCAGCCTTCCCAGAGGTAACGATAGAAATAAGCGCCCTCACGCGATGCGCACGGCAGACAAAACAGCAGATTGATGTCCTTACGACGCAGGCTCGAAGCACTCGTGTTGCGGTGATAGCCCATCTCCTCAGCCTTAGCATTAACCTTGGCACGCACAGACTCGCTCACGCCGGCCTTGCCCGTAAGGGCCTTATGCACGGTGTTAATGGAAACGCCAAGCTCGGCGGCTATGTCCTTCATGGTGACGCGTGCGCTCATAGGGTTACTCCGGTACAGACGGGCAGCTAATAAATAATTCAGTTAACGATACCCCAAAAAATGCATGTCTACTCGCCGCACTCACGCTCGAATGTGTAAAAAGCCCCGCGAACGGATGCTCGCGGGGCGTTCAAGATACCCAGTTGTTTATTTGACACCGCGGCCTAAATTCTCAGCCACTTTGTCGACGCCTTTCAGCGCGGCGCACGTCTTTTTGTTGGAGCAATGCCCCGTGCAAACGCCACCCTGAGCGCAGTCAGCGCAGGTGCCCTTGCGGTAGATGCGCACGCATACCGCGACAAACGCAATACCGATAACAGCCAGTACAACAATATCGATAGGTGCCATAGCAAGCCTCCTCTAGTTAACCATCACTTACTTTACCCCATTCTCCACCTACCGAATAGGGACAGGTTTAATTTGGTCAGTTTTATCTGCGGAAATGCCATATCTCTCCCACCAAAAAACCCGAGTGTCGCTGGGACACCCGGGCTCGTGGAAAGGGGCTAATCCTTATTCGGACTTAAGCGGAAACTGCGGCGGAAGCAGTGTTGGTCTCGTCCCCGTCGGTCCAAGCGTGCTTGGGCATAGGACGGAAAATCTGGAAGAGCATCGCGACCAGCAGGACGATGGCTACAACCGTCCAAATACCAAACTGGCCAAGGACAAGCAGGTTATAGAACTGGTTGATGAACAGGCCGATCACCCAAGCAAAGGCGCACTCGTAGCCGATGGCAATCGCGGTCCACTTGCCGGAGTCCATCTGGTTGCGGATGGTACCCATAGCGGCAAAGCACGGAGCGCACAGCAGGTTGAAAGCGCCAAAGGCAACGCAAGCGCCCATGGTCGGGAACATGCCGGCGAACGCGGTCCACAGGCTCGGGTCGGTCTCGGCGGCGTCGGCAACGGACAGCAGCGAACCGGCGGTTGCGACGACGTTCTCCTTAGCGACGAGGCCAGAGACGGTCAGCGCGGTGGCCTGCCAGGTGCTAAAGCCGAGCGGGGCGAAGATCCAAGCGACCAGGTTGCCGAGCATGGCAAGCACGGAGTAGTCCATGAACTCCTCGGGGATGCCCTCCATGGCAGGCAGGAAGCCAAAGGCGCCGTTGTAGCTACCAAAGTTGGAGAGGAACCACACCACGACGGTAGAGGCGAAGATGACCGTACCGGCCTTCTTGATAAAGGCCCAGCAGCGCTCCCACACGTGCAGCGCCCAAGAGCGGATCGCCGGGAAGTGGTAGGCAGGGAGCTCCATAACGAACGGCGTCGGGCGACCGGCGAAGAGCTTGGTCTTCTTGAGCATGAGGCCCGAGGCGATGACAGCGAAGACGCCCAGGAAGTAGAAGAGCGGGCTGATCCACGCAGCGGTGGTGGAAGAATCGCCGATGATGGAACCCATGAGCAGGGCAATGATCGGCAGCTTGGCGCCACAGGGAATGAACGTGGTGGTCATGACCGTCATGCGGCGGTCCTTCTCGTTCTCGATGGTCTTGGTGGCCATGACGCCGGGGACGCCGCAGCCCGAGGACACGAGCATGGGGATAAAGGACTTACCGGACAGGCCAAAGCGGCGGAACACGCGGTCCATAATAAAGGCGACGCGGGCCATGTAGCCGCAGTCCTCCAGGAAAGACAGCATCACGAACAGCAGGAACATCTGCGGCACAAAGCCGAAGATAGCACCCAAACCGCCGACGATGCCGTCGCAGACCAGCGAATCGACCAGGCCGCCGTCCTCGGTGCCGCCCGCCACGAGGGCATCGTGCACCACGGTGGTGATGCCGGGGACATAGGGGCCATACTGTGCCGGGTCGACCGAGTCGGCATTGTCGCCCGCAGCCTCGACGGCCGCATCGTAGGCGTCGCGGCCCTGGCCGAGCACATACCAGCCGTCGGTACCGAAGAGCTGGTCGTTGGTGAAGTCGGTCACCGTGCCGCCCAGGGTGGAAACGGCGATGTAGTACACGCAGAACATGATGACCACAAAGATCGGCAGGCCCAGGATACGGTTGGTAACCACACGGTCGATTTTCTCGGAGGTGCTCATCTTGGCCGGAGCCTTGGCGAGGCACTCATCGATGATGTGCGCGATGACGCCATAGCGCTCACCGGTGATGATGGACTCGGCATCGTCGTCGCAGTCCTGCTCGCACTGGGCGACCAGCTCCTCCACGCGAGCGGCCTTCTCCTTGGTGAGGTTGATGAGTTTGCAGGCGTCCGCGTCGCGCTCAAACAGTTTGACCGCGTAGTAGCGGCGCTTTTTGGCGGGAACGCTTGCCGGCAGGTTGTTCTCGATGTGGTCCAGAACGTCCTCGATGGAGGAATCGAACTTGTGCTCCGGCACCTGGCCCTTAGAAGCGGCAGACTTCTTGACCTGCTCGAAAAGCTCCTTGATACCCTTGTTCTTAAGAGCCGAGATCATCATGACCGGGCAGCCGAGCTTCTTGGACAGCTTGTCGGTGTCGATCTTGTCACCGTTCTTCTCGACCAGGTCGGCCATGTTGAGGGCAACGACCACGGGCAGGCCGGTCTCGATAACCTGAAGCGCCAGGTACAGGTTACGCTCGAGGTTGGTGGCATCGACGACTTGGACGACAACATCGGGCTCGCCGCTCATGAGGTAATCGCGCGAGCATTGCTCCTCGGGGCTGTAGGGGGAAAGCGAGTAGATGCCAGGGAGGTCCGTGATGGTAACGTTCTTGTCGCTTAGGAGTTTGGCCTCCTTTTTCTCAACCGTGACGCCGGGCCAGTTGCCAACGTAGCCGTTGGCGCCGGTGATCAGGTTGAAAAGCGTGGTCTTGCCGCAGTTGGGGTTACCCGCCAGCGCGACATGGATCTGAGAATCCGCCATTCAATCCTTCTTCCTTGTGTGCCTGCGCTGCTTTCTCCGCGCAGGCTGGATAATGTGCTTCAAAGATGCTGCATTAAGTTAGAAAAACCTAACTTTATCTGCAGAAATATGCGCCGCGAGTCCTTACTGGACCTCGACGACGGCGGCCTCCTCCTTGCGGATGGAAAGCTCGTAGCCGCGCACGTTGATCTCGACCGGATCACCGAGCGGTGCAACCTTCACGACCTTGAACGAAGTGCCCTTGATGAGCCCCAGGTCCATAAGGTGGCGGCGAAGCGCACCCTCACCGTGGAGCTTGACGATGGTGGAGCTCTCGCCCACCTTAACGTCACCCAACGTCTTCATTTACTTGTCCCCCTTTCAGTGCGTACAGAAATACCGTCGACTAACCGACGGTCATGATGTGCATGGCAACCTTGGAATCGATGCCAAAGCGTGCGCCCAGCACAGTGACGATGATATTGGCACCACTCGAACTCACCACGTGGATTTCGTTGCCCTCGACAAAGCCGAGATCCTTGAGGTGGTGCTTCATGTCCTCATTGCCCTTTACACGGGACACGCGCACGGTTTCGCCCGCTTTTACCATCGAAAGCGGCATGGCCGGCATCTGCGGTCCGCAAGACATGAGTGGCTCCTAACGTCAGTTCGTCCTCAACATCGACGCGATAAAAGTTAACCACGTCTATGTTCGCTATAGTAAACTAGCACGTGGTTAACTTTTTGGAAAGGGCTCCCATTCAGATTTCGAAAAAGTTTCCTATACGAAACAAAGGCACCGCAAAGACCGTCTCTTTGCAGTGCCTATTGATACCAATTTATGCAACAGAGGGGACCGCCCCTTTGTCACATTGTTGAGGTTAAAGCGAGAGGTTTCTGATCGACGTGACGCAGGAGGCCTCATCCACGCCCGAAACACGGAACACGACGTCTTCGCCACATTCGCCGCAGAGTGCCATGAGCCCTATAACGTCGCGGCCATCCGTGTGGCGATCGCCGATACTGACTGACACGTCGCTACGATGCTTGGCAATGATGTCATAGAGCAGCGCAACCGGGCGGGCATGTAATCCCAACGGATCTTTAATCGTCTTTGTAAACTCGACCATGTCCCCTCCCGCGACATCGCACATCGGCCGGCAAAACCCAGCCACGTGGTAGTTATTGTAGCGTTAGATGCTTGTTGAGGGCGGGACGGAAATCGCATCCCATTTCGAGCGTCAATGATGGGACACAGTTTCCGCCAGAAGGCTCAACCGGAAAGTGCGACCCGTTATTTGGCTGGATTCTGGGACGCAGTTTCCGCTGAGCGACCCTGGCGGAAAGTACATCCCATTCTGGACGCAAATTCCGGGACGCAGCTTCCTCGACGTCCGGTCACCCCATGCCCTCACAACCTCGGCGCATAAAAAACGAGGGAAGGCCCGCGTCCTTCCCTCGTTACAGGCAATATGTAGCCGTTCGCCTACATCAGGCGCAGACTGACGTCCTTGAGCTGGGCGCCGCTAACGGCACTCGGAGCGCCCGACATAAGGTCGGAGCCGCTGGCCGTCTTGGGGAACGCCATGACGTCGCGGATGGAGTCGGAACCGGTGAGCAGCATGCACACGCGGTCCAGGCCCAGAGCGAAACCGCCCATCGGGGGCGCACCAAACTTGAGGGCCTCCATGAGGAAGCCGAACTGAGACTCGGCACGCTCCTCGGTAAAGCCCAGGAGCTTGAGCATGGACATCTGCATCTCGGCGTTGTGGATACGCATACCGCCGCCGCCGGCCTCAAAGCCGTCCATGACAAAGTCGTAGGTGCAAGAACCGGCTGCCAACGGGTCGGCCTCGATCTTGGCGATGTCGGTCTCGGTCGGCAGGGTAAAGGGCTGGTGCTCGGCAGCATAGGCCTTGCGATCCTCGTCCCAGTGGAACAGCGGGAAGTTGACGACCCACAGGAAGTCGTGGCCCTCGCGCTTGATCTCGAGCGCATTGGCCATGTGCGAACGCATGCCGCCCAGGATCTCGTCGGAGAGCAAGCGCGGGCCGGCGGCGAACATCACAAGGTCGCCGGGCTCGACATCCATGCGCTCGCGCAGAGCCGCCATCTCCTCGTCCGAGAAGAACTTGACGATGGGGCTGTTGATAGAGCCGTCCTCGCGGAAAGCAATCCAGGCCAGGCCCTTGGCGCCAAACGTGGAGGCCACGCCGGCAAGCTTATCGATCTTGGCACGTGCCCAGGCACCGGCACCCTTGGCGTTGATGGCCTTGACGACAGAGCCCTCCTCGTTTGCGGCGGTCGCAAAGACCTTGAACTTGGAGTTGGCAAAGATATCGGTCAGGTCGACCAGGTGCATGCCATAGCGGGTATCGGGCTTGTCGGAGCCATAGGTGTCCATGGCCTCCCAGTAGTCCATGCGACGCAGCGGCGTGGGCATCTCGACACCCATGCGACCGAAGGCATCGGACAGGACCTCTTCGAGTGCGCTCATGACATCGTTCTGGTCCACGAAGGACATCTCGATATCGACCTGGGTGAACTCGGGCTGACGGTCGGCACGCAGGTCCTCGTCGCGGAAGCACTTGGCAACCTGATAGTAGCGCTCGACGCCACCAACCATGAGCAGCTGCTTCAGGAGCTGCGGGGACTGCGGCAGCGCGTAGAAGTTGCCCGGCTGAATACGGCTGGGAACGATGAAGTCGCGGGCGCCCTCGGGCGTGGACTTAAACAGGGAGGGCGTCTCGACCTCCATGAACTCACGGTTGTGCAGCGCCTCGCGAATGGCAAAGGTAAAGTCGGAGCGCAGCTTGAGGTTGGCCATCATCTCGGGACGACGGAGGTCCAGATAGCGATAGCGCAGGCGGGTGTCCTCGCTCGTCTCGATGCCGTCCTCGATCTGGAACGGCGGGGTGACGGACGTGTTGAGCACCTCGGCGTGGTCGGTCAGGACCTCGATCTCGCCGGTCGCGAGCTTGGTGTTGGTGGTCTCCTCACCACGAGCGCGCACGACGCCGTGGATCTTGATGGGCCACTCGGGACGCATGGTCTCGGCGATCTTAAAGGCATCGCCGTCGGAGTGCTCGGGGTCGAAGGTGAGCTGCGTGATGCCCTCGCGGTCACGAAGGTCGCAGAAGATAAGGCCGCCGTGGTCGCGGCGACGACTCACCCAACCGGTGAGGGTGACCTCTTCGCCCACGTTCTCGAAGCGAAGCTCGCCGCAGGTACGGGTGTGCATGGAATGCTCATCGATGGGACGGGTCTGGCTCATACCAGTGATCCTCCTTTATGGATCTGTGCCGCCCCGTGTCGTTCCGGGCGGCGTCGTACAGATTTGCCCAGCCTGCGTAAACCGCGCAGCCAGACATGGCGTTCTATCTTATCGCACCTGTGTCGATGTGCCGCGGAAAAGTGGCTCCTGCCCAAAGACTTGACGGAGACGAAACAATTGATGCGTCGCGGCACCCGTCTGCACGCGTCACGTGCGACAATATGCCCCAATAAAACAGCACTTGGAAAGGCCCGTCATGACTGCACGGCTCATTGTTATGGATATCGACTCCACGCTCATCAACCAGGAGGTCATCGACCTGTTGGGCGAGGAGGCCGGCGTAGGCGAGCAAGTGGCGAAGATCACTGAGCGCGCCATGCGCGGCGAACTGGACTTTAAGCAGGCGCTCGAGGAGCGCGTGGGGCTGCTTGCCGGCTTGGACGAGAGTGTGTTCGAGCGTACCTTTGAGCGCGTGACGTTTACTCCTGGCGCGCTGGAGCTTGTGCGCTCAGCGCACAGCAAGGGCTGGAAGGTCGGCGTGGTAAGCGGCGGCTTCCATGAGGTGGCCGACAAGATCGTGGCCGCCGCGGGCATCGATTTTTGCCTGGCTAACCGCCTAGAGGTCGTGGACGGCAAGCTCACCGGTAAGCTGGCGGCAGACATCGTGACCAAGGAATCCAAGCTCATCCGGCTGCTGGATTGGGCAGTCGAGTGCGGTGTCGATATGGCCCACACCGTCGCGATCGGCGACGGGGCAAACGATATCCCTATGATTAAGGCCGCGGGCACGGGCATCGCGTTTTGTGCCAAGCCCAAGACGCGCGAAGCCGCCCCGTTTGCCATCGACGAGCGCAACCTGATGCTCGCCATGGACATCATCCTGCGCGACTAGTCAGTTTGCCTCACAACTTCATTTAATCTGACATGTCAGATTTCCGAACAATTATGCTCTAATGTTCGGAAACAACCCTTCGCGTGCTAAACTTTTCTGCGTCGAAGGGAACTTATATGGACAAACGAGATCTTGAGCAATTGCTAAGTGACGTGGCAGACGGAAGCATTATGCCGGCCGATGCCCTCACGCGCATCCAGACGGCGCCAACCGCCGATCTGGGTTTTGCGCAGCTCGATCTTTCACGCGGGGTACGCCAGGGAGCCGGCGAGGTTGTCTACGGTGCCGGTAAAACCGCCGAGCAGATTGGCGCCATTATCGAGGCGCTGCGCGATGCCGGCCAGGAGCGCATCCTGGTCACGCGCCTGGACAGCGAAAAAGCGGCCCGTACCTCGGAGCTCCTCGACAACGGCATCGACCTGGGATATGTCCCGGACGCACAGCTCGCCCTCGTGGGCGGCAAGCCCTCCCCTACCGGCAACGGACGCATCGTCGTCGCCTGCGCCGGCACAAGCGACCTGCCCGTCGCCGAAGAGGCGGCACTGACGGCCGAGTTCTATGGCAACGAGGTCGACCGCCTCTACGACGTGGGTGTTGCCGGCCTGCACCGCCTGCTCGCGCATGCCGAGGAACTTGCACAGGCGCAGGTGGTCATCGCCATCGCCGGCATGGAGGGCGCGTTGGCGAGCGTTGTCGGCGGCCTGGTGAGCTGTCCGGTCATCGCCGTTCCCACCAGCGTGGGCTACGGCGCAAGTTTTGGTGGTGTAGCCGCACTGCTCGCCATGCTCAACTCCTGTGCCAGCGGCGTATCGGTCGTCAATATCGACAACGGCTTTGGTGCCGCCTACCAGGCAAGTCTTATCAATCATCTGAGCGCCGGCACACCCCGCGCCCGCTAAGGAGCATTCCATGTCCAATCATCAGCACACGCTTATCATCGACGGCACCTCGGGCATCAGCGGCGACATGACTGTCGCGGCCCTGCTCGACCTGGGCGCCAGCGAGGAGCACCTGCGCGAGCAGCTCGCTACGCTGCCGGTCGACGGCTTTACGATCGCCGTCACGCGTGCAAACAAGCATGGCATCGACGCCTGTGATTTTGACGTCCAGCTTGCAGAGGAGCTCGAGAACCACGATCGCGATATGGCCTGGCTCTACGGCAACGAAGCAGCTGCCGAGCACACGCACGAGCACGAGCACCACCATCATGAGCACGACGAGCACAGTCACTGCCACGAACATGATCATGAGGCCCACGGCCATGACCACGAGGGCCATCATCACGCCCACCACCATCGCCATCGTTCTTTGGCGGACGTCACCGCCATCATCGACGGCTCGCAGCTAAGCGATGGCGCCAAGCGTCGTGCGCTCGCCATCTTTACCGCGCTCGCCGCCGCCGAGGCAAAGGCCCACGGCAAAACGCCCGAGACCGTCATGTTCCACGAGGTGGGCGCCGTCGACTCCATCGTTGACATCTGCTCGGTCGCCATCTGCCTCGATGACCTGGGCATCGAGGATATTGTCGTCGAGTCGCTCTCCGAGGGCCACGGCACCATCCACTGCGCCCACGGCCTTATGCCCATTCCCGTCCCCGCTGTCGTCAACCTGTGCCAGGCGGGCAATATCGCCCTCACGCCCGCACCGGTCGCCGGCGAGCTCGTGACGCCCACGGGCGCCGCCATCGTTACCGCGCTGCGCACGTCCGAACACCTGCCGGCACGCTACCACATCGAAGCCGTCGGCTACGGCGCCGGCAAGCGCCCCTACGAGGGTTGCTCCGGCACGCTCCGTTGTCTACTCGTTCACGTGGATGCATAGCCATGGATGCCCGCAAAGAAAAAAGCCGCGCTGCCATCGTTGCTGCGTTCTCCGAGCTGCTACGCGAAGAGGATTACAGCAAGATTACCGTCGGCGACATCATCGCTCGTGCCCATGTTGGTCGGGCCACATTCTACGGCCTCTTTAAGAGCAAAGACGACCTACTGTCCGAGGGCGTGAGCGACATCTGCACCCACGCCCTCGACGACGATGGCACACCGCTCGACGACCCACTCGTGCAAGTCGAGCATATCCTCAACAACCTCTGGGATCGTCGTCAGGGTGTACGAGCCCTCGTAGCCGGTGCCGGCTCACGCGTCTTCGCCGACTGTCTCCGCAAGACCATCATGTCACGAGCAGCCGAAACCGTCCCCGTCGACCCCGCAGGCCCCGCCGGAACCATGGACCGAAGCTTCCTACTACACCACATAGCCTCAAGCTTCGTAGGAATGGTCCAATGGTGGGCCTGGCACAACTTCCAAGCAGACAAAGCCGACGTAGCCAAAGACTACCTCTCAGCCATAAAACCCCTCTTCACTTAAGTAACAACCTCGTCCCAAATCATCGCCCCAACCCAGGGCGCCACGCATCCCAAAGTATCACTCGCGCTTCAATGCCCCCCAACAGCAACAAGCCCCTCCCATCCAAATTCAGATATATGTTGGGTTGCTTATACGAACGCAACAAAGACCCCGCAGCTGGCCGCATGGGGTAACTTCCCAGCGCATTCCGCAGGACGCAAAAAGGCTCGCCGCACAAAGTGCGCAGCGAGCCTTTTTGCATGTCCGAGGACGCGCTGGGAAGTTACCCCATGCGGCCAGCGGACAACTATGTAGCCTCAGACTAGAACATGCCCAAGAAACCGTGCACAAACAGCGCGGCCAGAGCGGCACCGACAAACGGAGCGATGCCAGGAACAAGCAGGCCGTACTTCCAGTTGTTGTCAGCCTTGTTCTTGATCGGCAGCACCTGATAAGCCATGCGAGGACCAAGGTCACGAGCCTGGTTCATGGCGAAGCCAGTGATGCCGCCCATGCCCATGCCAACGGCCCAAACGATCAGACCGACGCAGATGGCGAGCATCAAAACGTTCTCACCGGCGCGGCTAGCGGCAGCAAGGATGGCGCTGATGAACACAAAGGTGCAGATGGCCTCGCAGAAGAAGTTGCGAGCATAGTTCGTCCCCTCGGTGGTAGGGTTGGTCGAGAAGATGTTGCGCTGGGCAATAGGGTCGACGACGCCCTCGGAAGCCTTGAACTCATCGGCATACATCAACCACGCGATCACGGCACCCGCAAAGCCGCCGAGCATATCGGCAATCATGAAGGGGATGCAGCTGCTCCACGGCACCAGGCCTACGATGCACTGGGCAAGCACCATGGCGGGGTTCATGCACACGGCGCCGCCAAAGACAAACAGGCAAACCGAGATGCCAAAAGACCAGGTGGTGATGGCAAACATGTGGCCGGAGCCCTGATACTTGGTGCCCTTAAGCACGGTATCGCAGTGCACGCCCACGCCAAAGATGATCATGAGGGCCGTTGCGCCGAATTCGCAGAGGAGTTTGGTAAGCATAAAACCTTATCTTTCTTGTCGGTTATAAACGATTCGTTTAGGCCGCGTACTAGTGCTGTGCGACGACAACGCCCAGGCCATCGGGAATGACGGCCACCTTGGCATCGGCACCCTTCATCTCAAAGGCGAGCTTGAGCGCCTCATCGAGGGTGTTAACCGGCGTCATGTGCATATCCTTGATCATCTGGTGATCGCACAGGTCGGTAACCATGATCACAGGGTGATGCGCCAGGATGCGGGCAAAGATCTGGCTCGTCCACTGGTCGGGCAGGGTCTCGTCCTTAGGACGGTCGATGCAGGCGCGCTCAAACTCTGCCGGATCATTGTCGGCGATGTTGTGATAGAAACCCTCGCCACCGTGACCGTCGGCACAACCGGCGACATCGATGATCACGCCGCCCTCGGGAAGCGTAGCCTCGGCAGAGCACATGCCCTTCACGGCCTGATAGATGTTCTGGTCGAGCGGGTAGCCGTCGTTGGTGGTAATGGCAATCTCGCACTCGACGGGCTCAACGCCGGCAAGGCTCTTCACGAACTCGCAGCCAGCCTCGTGCGCCTTGTGGATGTCGCCGGCAAAGGAGCCGATGACCTCGTGCTTGCCGTTGAGCACCACGTTGAGCACAAAGGCAAGGTGAGCCATCTCGGCAGCGGCAAACATGTCCTCACTCACGTGATTGTGGCACAGGTTGCCTGCACGCGAATGGGAATCGTTCACAAACTGACCGTTGTGGTTGTACATGATGGTCTTGTAGCTGGCGATGCCAGGCAGGACGGACTTGCGGCTGCCAGAGAAACCGGCAAAGAAGTGCGGCTCAATAAAGCCCTCGGCAAGCAGCAGATCGCAATCGGCGGCAATCTTGTTGATGATGCACTCGCCACCAGAAGGTAGGGTGCCGATCTTTTTCATCATGCTGTCATCAGTCGCGACGTGCATAACGATTTCCTCGTTGGCAACGATCTCCTCGCCATACTTGTTGACGAGCTCCTCGTGTGTCGACGGACGATGCATACCCGTAGCAACCAGAATGCGAACGCGCGCCTCAGGCGCAGCGGAGTGGATGTGATGCAGCAGAATAGGCATCGTCACACGCGAGGGAACGGGACGCGTATGGTCGGAGCTAATGATGACGATATCCTTCTTGCCAGCACAAAGCTCCTCGAGCGACGGCGAGCCATAAGGGTTGGCAAGCGACTCCTCTACCAGCTCTTCCTGCGATTTCGTGGTCTTAAACTCGTTTTGATGACCTTCCATCACACCCGCGAAGTTCTTATCCTCGAGCTCCAGATGCAACGTCTTGTGGTCAAACGGCAGTTCACATTCAAACAATGACGAGCGCCCTCTTCCTTTTCAACTGACACACTAGATAAACCGTTGGAAGGATACGCCGCTCACCGAAAAACACCACCGTCCACCGACCCATTAACACAACGTTCATATTTGACCCACAACAAAACGGCCGCGACCCCAAACGGGACCGCGGCCGCTACAGTCGTAAGGCGAGAAGCACCACATGCATCTCAATCCCGATCGATAAGGCGCGCGGCCCGAAGCGCCAAACGCGCCGCCGGGACAGACCCCATCCAAAACGCGCGAAGCGCGCCATTAATTCCCCCAGCAGTAATCCACTGAAGACCGGACATCGCAGGGCCCGCCATTAGTTTACTTTTAGGCACACTCCGCAGGACGCAAGAAGCCCTCGCCGCACGAAGTGCGCAGCGAGGGCTTCTTGCATGTCCGAGGACGTGCCTAAAAGTAAACTAATGGCGGGCCCGGACGACTACAGGGCTATCGATTACCCCGTGTTCTGCAATCCTGCCGAGACGCCGGTCACAGTCGAAAGAATCAGGCTCATGTACTCGGCCTTCTTCTCCTCGGCCATCTCGTCCTGGTTCATACGCACCTCGCGAAGGGCGCGGACCTGGGCGATGGACAGGGCGTCGACGTAGGGGTTACGCACGCGAACGGCGCAGCCGAGCACGCGACGACGCTGCAGCGGCCACTCATCACCGACGATGGCAAGGACCCACTTACGGGTGAGCTGCATCTCGGTAAAGACCTTCTTGGACAGATCATCGCGGTCGCCCAGATGCAGATACATCTTGGCGATGCGCTGATCGGTCTTAGCAATCGACATCTCGATGTTGTCGATAAAGGTGCGGAAGAACGGCCACTCCTGGTAGGCAGCCTTGAGCTGGTCAAGATCGCCAAGCTGCTCGCAGGCGGTGCCCAGACCGTACCAAGCGGCCAGGTTAATGCGCGCCTGGCTCCAGCTGAAGATCCACGGGATGGTACGCAGGTCGTCGAGCGACTTGGCGCCCAGACCGCGCTTGGCGGGACGCGAGCCGATCGGCAGCAGACCGACCTCGGTCAGCGGCGTCACGGTCGAGAACCACGGTGTAAAGTCCTCGGTGTTCAGCAGGTCCAGATAGCGTTCGTGGCTTGCAGTGTTGAGCTTCTCGGCCATATCCCAGAACTTCTGCGTGGTCTCGGTGTTGGTCTTCTCGACACTCGGGGCCGACTGCAAAAGCGTTGCGGCGGCAACGGACTCAACATGGCGCTGAGCCAGCGTGCGGTTGCCGTAACGGGCAAAGATGACTTCGCCCTGCTCGGTAAGCTTAAAGAAGCAGTTGACCGAACCCTTGGGCTGCGCCAGCACGGCCTTGTTGGCCGGGCCGCCGCCACGGCCCACGGCACCGCCGCGACCGTGCATGAGCACCAGGTCGATATCGTTCTTCTCTGCCCACTTGGCGATGCGCTCCTGCGCGGAGTGCAGCGCGAGCATGGCCGTGGTAGGACCGGCATCCTTGGAAGAGTCGGAATAGCCCAGCATGACCTCCATGCGGCGGTTGGTCTGGGCAAGGCGCTTTTGCACCACGGGCAGCGTAAGCATCTGATCGAGCACGTCGACGCAGCCCTCGAGGTCCTCGAGCTGCTCGAACAACGGGATCACGTCGAGCTCGGGGACATCCTCCTCGTGTGCAAAGGACAGGTGCGCCAGCTCAAAGACGTCGGCCACATGCTGAGCGCTCTTGGTAAACGAGATGATGTAGCGGTGCGCCATCTTCTTGCCGTAGCGCTTTTGGATGGAGCCGATAGCGCGGAAGGTATCGATGACCTCGCGCGTCATGGGCTGCAGGTCGCCATGGATACCGTTCTCGTGGATATCCTTAAGGGCGCGGGCATGCACCACGGAGTGCTGACGGAACTCCATCTCGACCATATGGAAGCCGAAGGACTCGACCTGCCAGATGATGGTTTGGACCGGGCCGTAGGCAGCACGGACGGCACCGCAGGCGGCCAGCGAACGCTGGACGACGCGCAGGTCATCCAGGAACTCGTCGGCGCTGTGGTACATGGTGTCGGTGATACGACGGACGGTGGCGTTCAGGCGGTCGGCCATGACGAGCATGACGGCGCGATGCGGCTCGTGCTCGGAGATCAGCTCGGCGCGGGCCGTGTAACGAGGGCTCATCTCGACCTGATGGTTCCACAGGTTAATGAGCTCGGCCGACGGCTTGCTGTAGGTAGCCTCGAGCGTGAGGTTGCGGCCGATGTGGCGGCACTTGTCCTCGAGCTTGAGCACCATGTGCGTAAAGTACTTGGCGGCGACCTCACGGCTCACCTTGGCGGTGACGTTGGGGTTACCGTCGCGGTCGGAACCGATCCAGCTGCCGGGATGGAAGAACGCCGGGCACAGCGGCGGCACAGTACCGGCCTTGTCGCCCAGCACCCAATCGTCAAAACGACGATAGATAACGGGGATAACGTCGAACAGCGTGTTATCGAAGATGTCGATGATGGTATCGGCTTCCTCGACCGGCGTGGGCTTCTTGAGCGCGATGGGACTCGTACGCACCAGGGCGTCGATCTCCTGCAGCATATGGCGCTCGTTCTCCACCAGGTCGGAGCCGCCCAGACGCGGACGCTCCTCCAGCAGGTTGGAGATACGGCGGATCTTGCCCTCGACGGCCTTACGACGGGCCTCGGTGGGATGTGCGGTAAAGACAGGGTGGAACTCGAGCTTGTCGAGCAGCTCGTTGGCACCCTCGACACCCAGCTCATTCACCAGCTGGTGATAGGCAACGGTAAGCTCGTTGGCAGGATCGACCTCGGTATCGGTCGACGCACCGGCCTCGCGCTCGCGCAGCTGCGCCACACGGTAGTTCTCCTCCGACAGGTTTGCCAGATGGAAAAAGCTCGTAAAGGCGCGAACGATGACCTGCTGCTTATCGAGCGGCAGGCTGTCGATCAAATCGACGACCTCACGAAATGCCACGGCAGTGGGCTCGTCGGCGGTGGGCACGCCCTGCTCGTCGACGGCTTCGTCGGCAGCGCAGGTACCGGGGTTGCCGGCATTGACCACAATCTCGGCTGTCAAAATCTTGTCGAACAGGTCCGCGATCTCGGGATCATACTCGCTAAGCACACGGCGCTCCAGGCGCAAGAACAGCGCCAGATTGTCGCGCAGCTCCTCGGGGATCTCGATCTCGGCGAGACGCTCCCTGGACTCGGCATTCGAGCCGATTCGGTTAACGAGGCGGTTGACCACGGCAGCGACGCGCGCCGCGGCTTCGGGTACAGACTGGTTGCTTAGGTTCTCAGCCACGTTTCCTCCCATTCCTCCTTCTATGCACGTAACATGCGGTATTCATTATAGGCGCTTGAGAAATACTTTCGACACTGATTGCGCTTTACCACACAAAAGTATTTTCTGCATTGCAAAGGTTTTTGCCCTAAATGGTCGTATTTCTCGGTGGGCGGCATACGTAAACGGGGGCATTCCGCATAAAAGCGAAACACCCCCGTAACAATCGCTCTCCATGAGCAGGGCACGTTAGCAGGCCCGAAGCTCAAAAAGATGCGCTACAGGCGCTCGCGAACCGCCTCGACGACGTTGTCCAGATCGGCGAGCACCTCGTCATGGCTCTGCATGTCGCGCACTTTGACCTTGCCGGCGGCAAGCTCGTCGCCACCCAGGACCAAGATGAGCTTGGCGCCTACCTTATCGGCTTGCTTAAACTGGGCCTTGAGCGAACGACCCTGATAGTCGGCCTCGGTCACGATACCTGCGGCGCGAAGCTCCTGCGTAATGGCAAAGACGTTCTGACGCAGCTCCTTGCCGGCGTTGGCGACATAGACGCACGGGGCCTCATCGGCACCCAAATCGCTGCCAAAGGCCTGCAGGGCCAGCAGGGCGCGCTCAAAACCGACAGCAAAGCCGACGCCCGCCGTGGGCTTGCCACCCTCGAGCTCGACCAGGCCATCGTAGCGGCCGCCGCCGCCGATGGAGCCGACGCCGGCGCCAGGGGCCTCGACCTCAAAGACAGTACGGGTGTAGTAGTCCAGGCCGCGCACCAAGGTGGGATCCTCGACATACTCGATACCGGCGGCATCCAGATAGCGCTTGACCTGCTCGTAGTGCTCGCGGCACTCATCGCACAGGTTGTCACCCATCAGCGGAGCCTCGGCCATGATCTCGCGGCAGTGGTCGTTCTTGCAGTCAAAGGCACGCAGCGGGTTGAGCTCGGCGCGCTCGCGGCACTCATCGCACATCTCGTCTGCGTGATCGAGGATAAACTGCTTGACTTGCTCGCGGTAAGCCGGACGGCACTGAGCGTCGCCCATCGAGTTAATGAGCAGACGAAGCTTGGAAAGATCGAAGCCCAGGCGCTTGTAAAACTCCATGAGCATGATGATGCACTCGGCGTCTGCCGCCGGATCGGGAGCGCCGAGCCACTCGATGCCCACCTGGTGGAACTGGCGCAGGCGGCCCTTCTGGGGACGCTCGCCGCGGAACATGGCCTCGGCGTAGTACGCCTTAAACGGCGTGGAGCCCTGGGGCACCAGATTGTTCTCGACGACAGCGCGCACCACGCCGGCCGTGCCCTCGGGGCGAAGCGCCAGGCGCTGCTTGGGCTTGAGTTTGGTGTCGGTGCCCTCGGTAAAGACGCGCTCCAGGTTGGCACCGCTGAACACGCGGAACATTTCCTTGCGCACGACGTCGGTCGACTGGCCGATACCGTGGACAAACACGTCCACCTGCTCGATCGCGGGCGTCTCGATGGGTTTAAAACCAAACGGCTCGAACACGCCGGCCGCAATCTGCTGCATCTTTTGCCAGGCGCGCATCTCGGCGCCGATAAGGTCGCGGGTTCCCTCCGCCTTCTGTGCCTGCATGGGCAAACACCTTTCTTTTGTATCGCGTCATAGGTAACGGTCATTATACGGCACAAACACAAACAGCGGTGGCGCGTCTGACCGAACGTGGGTATGGGGACTCGTTCGGCCAGACGCGCCGCCGCTGTTTGTGATCCCTTTTCCTCCGTCCCCTTCGGATCACGTGATTCCTTGGGGACGGAGGAAAAGGGATCGTCCTTTGGCCTGCGGCGACCTTGGAAACCGAATGATGGTACGAGCATCCATTCGGCTCCCAAGACCGCCGCGGGCAGAGTTGGGTGAGCCGGCAAACGCGGCAGCGTGCTTACTCCCCCGCCACGCTCGCGCGCAGCTTGGCGGCGATGGGCTCGGATACCAGCAGGAACACGAGCATGACCACGGAGCACGCCAAGCACACGATCCAGGTGCTCGCAAAGGAGCCCGAGACGGCAAAGAGCACGTAGACCTGCCACAGCTCACCGACAAAGCTCATGCCGGCAAGCACCGCCGAGGTAGCGATAACGGTGAGCGAGCCCAATACGCGGCCACTCACTTTATCGGCAACATGGCCGATAACGAGCGAACCCACGACGCTCACCACGGTGGAGATGGCATTGGAGATGTTGTACTGCGCAAGGGAAATGCCCAGGTCGCTGACGATCAGCGGCTGGAACAGGCTCATGCAGTTGACGAAAATCGTGTAGCACGTGGCCATGATCACGAAGCCGGAGGTCACCACGAGCCAGCCGGGGAAGAACTTACGCTGCTGGGACATACTGCTCCTTATTTAACAAACGAATAGCCGGCGCCGGGCGCCGGTAGTGCCCAAGATTGCCTTGAAAGACAAGGGCATAGGCCTTACGGCCATGCCCGCAGGCTTGAAAGGCAAGGTTGGATGCTACCGGTGGTCGGCGATATAGCCCAAAGCGACGGCGGTATAAGCCGCAGCACCGAGCGGCAGCTCGGCATCGTTAAAACGTGCCTTGGGATGGTGCTGAGCAAAATGCTCGTCCGCATCAGTCACGGCAGCGCCCACGGTAAAGTACGCACTCGGAATCTCGCTCGAGATAAGCGCGAAGTCCTCACTCGCCATGGCATGGAAAAGCGGCAAGAAAGCCGCCTTGGGCAGCACTGCGCCCACGTAGCCAAGCGACACCTGAGTCATATCGCTGTCGAGTACAAGCGGCGGAACATCCGAAAGCGTCTCGATGGTCGCCGACGTACGATATGTTGTGGCAACGCCGTTTACGACCTCCGCGATGCGGGTCTTGAGGTGCTCCATGAGCTCGACGTCAAAGCCGCGCAGCGTGCCTTCGAGCACGCAGGTATCTGGGATGACGTTGGCCGCTTGGCCACCGGCAAACTTACCCACGGTCAGTGCGACCTCCTTGGCCGCCGGCACTTCGCGAGCGATAAGCTCCTGGAGCGCCAGATGCACATGCACGCCGGCCGTGATGGGGTCGATGCAAATCTCGGGGCTCGAGCCATGGCCGCCCTTGCCCTGAAGCGTGATACGAAAACCGTACACGCCCGAGAGCGCCGGGCTGCCGTAGAGCACCAGGCCGAGCGGCGACTGGCTATTGACATGCATGGCAAAGGCGACCTGAGGACGCGGGTTCTGCAGCAGACCGTCGGCGATGGCGGCGCGGGCACCCTCAAAGGTTTCCTCGCCCGGCTGGAACAGCAACTTGACCGTAGCGTTGGCATCAACAAGCTCTGCCTCGCGCGCTTTGAGCATACGAGCCGCACCAAGCAGCGCCGTCGCGTGCATATCGTGACCGCAAGCGTGCATGCAGCCGTTGGTGGATGCAAAGGGCTCGCCGGATTCCTCGGCAACGGGCAGGGCGTCCATGTCGCCACGCAGCATGATGACCGTACCGGCCTGCTCATTCGTGCAGATGCCATTGCCTTGGGCCGCGGCGGCACCGGCGCCGACAAGGCCCACAACGCAGGAACCATCGACGAGCGTAGCAAATGGGATGTCCATCTCGGTCAGGCGCGCTTGGATATACGTAGAGGTCTGCGGGAGGCTATTACCCAGCTCGGGCATCTGATGTAAATCGTGTCGCCACGCAGCGAGCTCGTCTGCAAAAGCCTGAGCTTCTGCAACAAGACCGTCACCGATAGCGGTCTGCGCCGCCGCGGTGGCCTTGGGCGCTGATTGCGGTTGAAGATCGGACAGTGCTGGTGCCATAGATGCCCTCCAGTAACGTTTTTGCAGCAAGCACTTTGATAGCGTAAAGTGCAAGGTACTACTTTAAGGGCGACGCATAAAAAATGCCGCCCCGGGAGGCGGCGCAACAAATTGTTTACAATTGCGGACGCGGCTTTCGGCGCAAGAAATCGAAATGCGTCTCGCTCAAGATAATCGAAAGAAAGATGAGCGCGAAGCCGGCGAGCAGGCGCGAGGTGAGCGCCTCCCCCATCAGCAGCACCGAGAACAGCACGCCCGAAGGCGACTCCATCGAAAGGAGCAGTGAGCCCGTCGAGGCCGGGACATGCGCCAAGCCGACGTTTTGGATGAGCAGAGCCGCGCATGTGCAACCAACCGAGAGAAACGCCATCGCGCTGATAAAGCTCGGCGTCCACACGGACAGAGGCGCTTGGGTCTCGAATAGCAGCGACGTTGCCAGGCTCAGCACGCCGTTGCCCACAAACATCCAAAACGTGATGACGTTGATGTCCATTTTGCGACCGTACTTGGCAGTCACCGCCATCTGGATGGCGAAAAAGACCGCACCCGCCAGCGTAATGACATCACCGATGTTGAATTCAACGCTATCGAGCGCCACCAAGCCAATGCCCGCCAAGCACAGCAGCGCCGCGCCCAGGTTATAGCGGGTGAGTTTTTCGCCGCTCAGAAAATAGCTCGCGAACGGCACAACGATGCAATACGTGCCCGTCAAAAATGCACTCTTGCCCGCCGTGGTCTGTGCCAGGCCAATCGTCTGCAAACCGTACGCGCCCCACATAAGTGCGCCCATACCAAGTCCGACGATAAGGTTGCGGGCATTAAAGTGCGCGATGATGCGTTTGTGGAAGATGGCGAACATAACCAGCGAAGCCGGAAGAAAACGAATATAGAGCAGTTCGAACACCGGAATGGTGTCGAGCGCATCTTTCATGGTGGTAAAGGAATAGCCCCAGATGACCGCCACCGATAGCAGCAAGACCTTCCAGAAGAACGGGGAACGCGCGCCGGCGCCGCGGGAGGTGCCGCCGGCGCCCAGGTCCTCCCGTGCGACAGGGCTATCGGGCATGTTTTCGATTTCGTTGGCAGCGTATTGGGCCATGGAACATCCTCACACTCAATCTGGGCGTGGTGTCCGCACGCGTATGGCTGCGTGCCGCCTCATGGTCAAATAAAAACGGGGCGCACCGGACCCCCGGCACGCCCCGCTACTGTAGCAACAACCGGCGTTGCATCGCAATCCAGCCCACTAAAGCGTTTTGTTCCGCCGTTCTACCGAACGGCGGACCGGCCGACGCTGCGCGAGCCGCATTCACGCCAATCTGACGTTCAATTTCAAGGGCGCGACCAGAAGGTCAGCGCCCTTTCATTTCACGTCACCTTGGCGCAAATGCGGCTCGCTCGCTGGCATTAGTGCTACATCAGCGTTAACGTTGCCGCACTAAATTAGCTTTGTCGACTCCAGCTTTTCGATGATCCAGTCGTTGGCTTTGATGACCGGACGGCGGAAGACGACGCCCAGGGCCAGCGACGGAATCAGATAGCTCGCCAGAATACCCAGCTCAACCCAGTACTCCATATGGTAGGCGCCTGCCATGGCAGCATGCATAGCGTTGATGCCGTGAGTGAACGGCAGGAACGGATAGATCGCCTGGAACACAGGACCGGTCATCTCGATGGGGAACGTGCCGCCCGAACCGCCGACCTGCATGACCAGCAGCACAACGGCCAAAGCCTTGCCGATATCGCCAAACGAAACCGTAAGCGTGTAGACGATATTGGAGAACACGAGACTCGCGACCCAGCCCGCCAGCACAAACTGCAGCGGGTTGTCGCACTGGATGCCAAAGAACAGGATGTCACCCGCGCACACGAGCGTTGCCTGCAGCAGAGCCAAACCGCCAAAGAACAAGTAACGACCCAGGTAGATCTCGTGTAGGCGTACGGGGATGAGCTCGTTGATAAGCTCATCGTCAACCGACACCTTCATCATGGCCGCCAGCACGATCGAGCCGACCCAGAGCGACAGAATCGTGTAGAACGGCGCCATGGCCGAGCCGTAGTTGCGGATCGGATAGACCGGTTTGCGATCGAGCGCGACGGGACCGGAAAGCGACACGGCCAGACCCTCGGGATCATTGCCGATCATCGTCTTGATCGTGGCAAGGTCGTCCGACATCAGGGCGCCATCGAGCTCATCCTTAAACGCACTGATCTTATCGGACGCTTCACCTAGCTGATCGGAAGCCTTGTTGACCAGCTTGGCGGCCTTGGAGAGGCCCTTTGCCAGCGAACCGGATGCGTTGGTCAGGCCGTCTACGGCGCTATCCAGATCGCCCGAGATGCCATCCAGCGAGTCCAGGATGCCTGAAACCGTCTTCTTGAGCTCCTTTGCCTTGACCGAGAACGTGGAGTCGTAGTCGGACTTGGCGCCCGAAATGCCCGCCTTGGCATCGGCGATGGCCTGGTCGACTTCGGCACGCGTGCTGTTGACCTCTGCCATGCTGTCAGAAAGGGACTTAGCAGTTGCCGTCAGGTCCTTGGCGCTGTTGCGATACTCCACCGCGATCCTGTTCAGCGATGTTGCCACAGACTTGAGGCTCTCCTGGAGCTTTTCGTCACTGACCTGCTCGGCAAAGCCGCGGAGCTGGTCGGCCGTGGCGTCGATATCGTCGGCACGTGTATTGAGCGCCGCCGCGGCATCGTTGAGCTGAGACACCGTAAGGTAAACATGCTGATTCGCGGCATCGAATGCCTTCGCAAGCTCGGCGGACACGTTGTCGAACGAGCCAGCGCTTCCGTCAATCGCGGCGTTGATGGCGTCGTTGGCGGCCTTCAGCGCTTCTTTGGAATCGCTCATGCCGCTCTTGGCATGCTCCATCAACCGCTTGGTCGACTCATCGACCGTACCCGTCTGCTGGAGCATACCGCTCGCCGACGTCAACGAATCGGACGTAGAGCTCAAAATGCCCGCCAGCGACGAAGCATTTGCCTGAACGTCTCGCAGGTCCT
>CBCTTO010000005.1:0-65743 GCA_965149855.1 uncultured Collinsella sp. | reverse complement strand
CCGCTGCGCTCGAGAACTTCCAGGATGCCTATCCCGAGGCGTTCAAGGCCAACGTCCACATGCCGCCGGCAGGCCACTACGGCGACGTCGAGAAGGAGATTGGCCGCGTGGTCGTTCAGCTCTGCGGCCCCGACTTTAAGTACATGAACGGCGAGACCGTCACCCTCGAGGGTGGCATGGGTCAGCGGCCCTAAGAGTTACGGCGTTTTACCAAACGCCGTAACGGGCCGACGCTGCAAACCCGCCAGAGCGGCAATCTGCCTTTCAACTTCGGCGGCATGACCAGAAGGTCAATGCCGCCTTGTTTCAAGGCACCTTGCTCGCTCTGGCGGGTTTTCGCTCATATGACCCAATCCGCTGTCAAGAGCCACAATGGCCCCGCCGACCGCTTGCAATCGGTCGGCGGGGCCTGCCGTTAACCCGTCCCGGTCCGCCCCCGGCATGTCGTCGACGCCTTCGGCTCAGTCTCATATCCGCGGATACCGTTCTGTCGGCCCGCACTCCATTCCTTCGGCGGGGTTCCCCAAGTCTGTCGAGGCGCATGCGGAGGGCTCCGCGCGCACAGCGAAATAGGGGGTATCCCCGAAGGCCGCCCGGCTCGCCGGGACGGGGGCTATGTCTATTCCGCGCCCTCCCGGCACATCATGCCGAGGGCCCAGAGCCACCTCACGAGCTCGGCCGCGGTGGCCGCGTTGGCCTTCGCCGCGGGCACGCCGCGGGCGAGCATCTCCTCGCGCCGCCGCAGGAGCCGCTCGGACCCCTTCCTCCCGTGCATCCTTATCTCGAGGGGCACGCCCGTGTCCCTCGGCATGAGCTTCGGCTGGTGCCGCGCCGCGGCGTAGCACCATGAGCCCTCAACGGCCAGCTTCCTCACGAGCGCGTTGCCCGCACCGCTGATGCCTCCGAGCCGCACGGAGTCGCCACTCGACCTCTGACTCGGCGCGAGGCCGAAATAGGCCGTGACCTGCCTTCCGGAACGGAACCTCGTGAAGTCGCCGACCTCGGCCGAGAAGGCCGCGGCCAGCGCGAAGGCGCAGCCCTTGATCGACTGGAGGGCGGCCACCTCCGCGGCGATCGGGCTGGCATCCACGGCGGCCCTGTACTCGGAGAGCAGGTCCGCCCGGGCCTCCGCCGCGGCCTCGACCTCGTTCCTCAGGGCGGCGAGCGTCCGAACCCCGCCATCGTCCTCCGGCCTGACCTTGTCGAGCCACCTCAGGAAGTCGTAGGTCCAGTACTTCCTCGGGTTGCCGGCGGGCGTGGTGCCGCCGTAGACGAACCCCCGCTTTGCGAGGAAGGCGAGCAGCCGCTGCTTGGCGGTCGCCAGGCGCGCGGTCGCCCCGCCGTAGGCGCCGGCGAGGTCCCTGATGCCTTCGACCTCGGGGGAGGGGATCCATACGGGGGAGATGTCGTGGGCGAGTATCGCCTTGGCCATCCTGGCGGCGTCGTTCCTGTCGTTCTTGGAGGCCGAGTCGGCGGCCGACCTGGGGATCTTCGAGACCGCGGCGACGACGCACTCGACGCCGAGCCCGGCGAGCTCCCTTTGCGGGGCGAAGCCGAGGTAGCCGCTCTCGTAGGCCGCGAGCGACGGCCCGGGGAACCCATCCATCCACCCGGCGATCTCGCCCCAGGGGTTGCCGGGGAACCTCCTCGTCACGGCCTCGCCGGTGTCCGCGTCGAGGGCGCAGACGGTGGTCGACCTCAGGTGGACGTCCATCCCGAACGCGGTAGAATACTTTGGCATGGGAGCCTCCCAAACTCGTTGCGGCGCGGCTGCGCCTATGGCACTTCGACATCATTGTCGCAGCCCCGACCCGCGGTCACGAGCGGGGGCTCCTGCCTTTTCAGTGCCCTCGGATTGGGTCATAGTGTCTGTCGGTGCCATAGCATCGGCGCTACCTTGGCTGTTGGAAATGATCCCAGACGTAGTCGCTGGGGACGTTCTTAAACGACTATGACCCCTTTGCGCCAGTTTCTGTCGAGTCGGTGCTCCTTGCGGGTTGCCCGTATAATGGTTTGCGTATGAACCGCAACCAAGGAGTTCCAGTTTATGGACCAGAGCCTCTTTAAATTCGACCTGATCGCCGAGGACCCGACGACGCACGCGCGTGCCGGCGTACTGCACACCCCGCACGGCGATATCGAGACGCCAATCTTTATGCCCGTGGGCACCAAGGCAAACGTCAAGGGTATTCCTACCGAGACCGTCAAACAGCTCGGCGCCCAGATCGTGCTTGCCAACACCTATCACCTGTCCATGCGTCCCGGCGAGGACACCATTGCCGAGCTGGGCGGCCTGCACAAGTTTATGAACTGGCACGGCCCCATTCTTACCGATTCGGGCGGCTTCCAGGTGTTCAGCCACAACGACGCCGTCAAGCTCACCGACGAGGGCGTGCGCTTTATCGTCAACGACTACGACGGCCGCCATGTGTTCTGGACGCCCGAGGACAACATGGAAATCGCCATGAAGCTCGGTTCCGACATCTGCATGCAGCTCGACCAGTGCCCGGGCTATCCCGCCACGCGCGCCTACGTTGAGCGCGCCGTTGAGCTGTCGAGTATGTGGGCCGAGCGCTGCTATAAGGCGCATACCCGCGATGACCAGGCGCTCTTTGGCATCGTCCAGGGCGGCATGCACCTGGACCTGCGCCTGCGCTCGCTGCGCCATCTGGAGGAGTGTGGCGACTTCCCGGGTTACGGCATCGGCGGCTATTCGGTGGGCGAAGACCACGAGACCATGTTCGAGACGCTGGCGCCGCTGGTTTCCGAGTACATGCCTAAGCACAAGCCGCGCTACCTCATGGGCGTCGGCAACCCTACCACGCTCGTGCGCGGCGTGGGCGTGGGTATCGACATGTTCGACTGCGTGCTGCCGACGCGCACCGGCCGCATGGGTACGGCGTTCTCCAGTGAAGGTCGCCTTAACTTCCGCAACGCGCGCTTTGCGCACGACGACGGCCCTATCGACCCCACCTGCACCTGCCCGGTGTGCACGGGCGGCTACAGCCGTGCGCTCATCCGTCACATGGTCACGCAGAAGGAGATGCTCGGCGGCATTTTGCTGTCGATGCACAACATCTACTACCTGCTCAACCTTATGCAGCGTGCTCGCCAGGCCATTATCGAGGGCCGTTACGGTGCGTTCGTGAGCGACTGGATGAACAGCCCTGCGGCGGTGGATTACTAAGGGCGACAGACACGCTTGCAGAGCGTGGACAACGGCAATGGTCGAGCGCCAGCCGGTCGTCGCATTCGCTGACACCGGCTGCGCGACCGCTGACCGATAGCTTGCAAGTGCTTGATGCATCGTGGGTACCATACCGAATAGTTGATGCTCGGGCGGGTGTTTGACGCATGGCGTCGACCCCGCCCGTTTTTCTTTTTCTCGATAGGAGCACCCATGATTAAGAATGAGAACGTCGAGGGCGAGCCTGCCTACGACGAGACGTACCGCCGCGGCCCCGTGGTCATGCGCGGCCCCATGATTCCCAAGGACAACACCTACGCCAACCTGCTGGCGCCCGAAGATTCGACCGACTGGCTGCATGCCGATCCCTGGCGCGTGCTGCGCATTCAGGCCGAGTTTGTCGATGGCTTCGGCGCGCTTGCCGAGCTTGGCCCCGCAGTGACCATCTTCGGCAGCGCCCGCACGCCCAAGACCGATCCGCTCTACAAGGCGGCGCGCACCGTCGGCCGTAAGATTGCCCAGCGCGGCGTGGCGGTTATCACCGGTGGCGGCCCCGGCATCATGGAAGCGGCCAACAAGGGAGCGGCGAGCGTCAACGGCAAGTCAGTTGGCCTAGGCATTGAATTGCCGCACGAGCAGGGGCTCAACAAATACGTGAACCTCGGCATGGACTTCCGCTACTTCTTTGTGCGCAAAACCATGTTCGTTAAGTACAGCTCAGGCGCCATCGTATTTCCCGGCGGCTTTGGCACGCTCGACGAGATGTTCGAGGTTCTCACGCTGGTGCAGACGCACAAGGTCAAGCGCATGCCGCTCGTGCTGGTGGGCAGCGAGTACTGGCAGGGCCTGTTCGACTGGCTCAACGGCCCGGTGATGAGCGCCGGTATGATCAGCCCGCTCGATCCGGATCTGGTACACATTACCGACGACCTCAACGAGGCCGTTGACATTGCCCTGAGCGGGCTGATGTAGGGTAGCAAAAATGGAACGGGGCTAAAAAGACCGGTGCGTAACGTTACATGTCAGTCTTTTTAGCCCCGTCCCAAATGAACTGCTTCTAAGTTGCGGTGGAATAGGGATTGATTGACAGCTAATAAGCCAAAAACGGTCCCTATTTCACCGCAAATGATGTGGGCGTCCCTAGTGAGTTGGCTGGTAGCGGGGGCAGTAGCTGATGGCGATGGCGTCGACGCCTACATGGGTGGCGATGGTGCAGCCGATGGGGCCGGTGCCGGCGTCTACGTAGTCCTGGCCCGCGAGCGTTTGGCTGACGAGCTCCTGCTCCTCGGCGGCGCCGGTCGTGAGCACACGCACGCTGGAGCCCGGATGCTCGGTCAAAAATGCGAGGCAATCGGCCATGGTGTTGGCAACGATGCGCTTGGCGCCGCGGCCCTTTTTGATGGCCTTGATCTCGCCCGATTTCCACTCCGGCGAAACGGCCAGGCGAATGTTGAGCATCTGCGTGAGCTGGCCGGCGAGTTTGGGCGCGCGGCCGTTCTTAACGAGGTTCTCGAGCGTGCGGGGAATCAGCAGCAGGTGGGCGTCGGGCAGCGTCGCTCGGATCTGCGCCTCGGTCTCGTCCAGGCTGCGGCCGTCCTCGCGCATGGCCAGCGCGTACTCCACCAGCAGGCCCTCGGCAGCCGAGCCGGTGCGCGAGTCGATGCAGCGCACGTCGAGCTCGTGGGTATCGGCAACCTGGCACGCGTTGGCGTAGCAGGCAGACCACTCGCTGCACAGCGAGATAAAGATGGCGCTGTCGTGGCCGTCGGCGAGCACGCGATCAAAGAGCGCCTTGAACTCGCCGGCGCTTGGCTGCGAGGTGTGCGGCAGCTGCTCGGAGCCGGCCATGCGCGCGACGTACTCCTGGGCGGTAATCTGCACCTGGTCGAGCAGGTCCTCGCCCTCGATAATCACATGCAGCGGAATCACGTAAATGCCGAGCTCTTGGGCGCGGGCGGGGGAGATGTCCGACGTGGAGTCGGTTATGATGGCAAAAGACATAATTGCACCTTTCGTTGGGGCGCTTGCACGCCGCCTTCTGAGAGCAAAGTGCGACAAGTATAGTAGAGTCGTTCCACATTACTAGGTTCAATTGTTGAATAGTCAACAGTTTGAAGTGTCGGTGTGGAAATCGTCAACTGGGGAAGAGGAATGCCGATGGGGGCGTTGGAGATAGGCAAACGGCCGGTCGTGCTGTTCGATTTCGATGGCACGGTGGCCGATACGGGTCGGGCGGTGATGACCTCGACGCGCAAGACGCTGACTGCGCGCGGGTTTTCGGAGGCGCAGATGGGTGATCTGCGCCGCATGATCGGGCCGCCCCTGTGGAAGAGCTTTCACGACTTTTATGGATTCTCCCGCGAGGAGTCGCTGGTGGTGGCCGACGAGTACCGCGCCTTTTTTGATGAGCTGGGACCGGAGGAGTATCCCGTGTTCGACGGGATCCCCGAGCTGCTGGATGGGTTGGTCGCCCAGGGCAAGCGTATGGCCGTGGCGACGTCTCGCATGGAGGCGAAGTGCATCGATATGGTTCATGAGCTGGGGCTTTGCCAGTTCGAAGCCGTGGTTGGCATGAATCCGCCGCAGGGGCGCGAGACCAAGGCCGATTCGGTCCGCGATGCCCTGGCGGCCTTGGGTGCGACCGCGGACGAGGCCGTGATGATCGGCGACCGCTTTAACGACGTCGAGGGCGCGCATGCGATGGGCGTGCCGTGCATCGGCATCTATTCGGGCGCGGCGGCGCCGGGGGAGCACGAGGCCGCGGGCGCCGATGCGGTGGTGCACTCGGTGGCCGAGCTTGCTAAACTTTTCGCTATATAAGTATGTGATGTGAGGGGCGGGCACGCTCGCCGCTCATTGGTAAGGAGGTCGTCCATGAATCAGGTGGAGCAGAGCGTTGCCGAGTATGTCGACGAGGTCTGGGAGGATGTCGTCGCCGATATCGAGCAGCTGGTGAGCTATCCGTCTGTGGCCGTTGCTGCCGATGCGGAGCCCGGTGCGCCGTTTGGCCGCCCGGTCCGTGATGCGCTCGATTGCGCGCTCGGCATTGCGCAAAAGCTCGGCTACCAGACGAGCGATGACGAGGGCTATGTGGGCATTGCCGATATTCCCGGTCGCGGCGATAAGCAGCTCGCGACTATCTGCCATGTGGACGTGGTGCCCGCCGGCCCCGGCTGGAACACCGACCCGTTTGCGATGGAGCGCCGCGAGGGCTGGCTGCTCGGCCGTGGCGTGATCGACGACAAAGGCCCGGCGGTGTTGTCGCTCTACGCCGGCGCCTACCTGCTCAAGCACGGCATTGTGCCGCGCTATACCTTCCGCGCGCTGCTGGGCTGCGATGAGGAAGTGGGCATGTCCGACGTTCACCATTATCTGGAGAACCACGCAGACCCCGACTTTCTATTTACGCCCGATGCCGAGTTCCCGGTCTGCAATGCCGAGAAGGGCCAGTTTGGGGCGACGTTTGTGAGCCCCAAGATCGACGGCGGCCGTATTGTGTCCTGGAGCGGTGCCGAGGCGAGCAACGCCATTCCGTCGCAATCTATCTGCGAGCTCGCGATTGCCGCCGATGAGCTGCCGGCGCCCGTTGAGAACGCCGACCGCCTGGAGATCACGACACTCGATAACGGGCATGCGCAGATTTTTGCCCACGGTATTGGCGGCCATGCCTCGATGCCCGAGGGAACGATCAATGCCGTCGGCCTGATCGTGTCGTATCTGCGCGAGGCCGAGGACGCGTTTGGTGCGCGCGACGAGCGCCTGCTGACGCCTGCCGAGCACGAGTTTGTCAAGTTTCTGGCCTTTGTGCATGCGGACGCCTATGGCCGCGGTCTGGGTATCGACGCGACGAGCCCCGCGTTTGGCCCGCTCACGTGCAACCCCGGCGTCATCCGCGTGGTGGATGGCTACATTGAGCAGGTCATCGACGTGCGCTTCCCCGATAGCACCAGTGCCGATACCATCTGCGAGCAGCTCGAGCCGCTCGTGGGCCGCTTTGGCGTGACGTATCGCGTGGGTCGCGCAAAGGTGCCGTTCTCGGTGTCTGCCGACGATCCGGCCGTGAAGGCGCTTATCGATACCTATAACGAGTTTACGGGCAAGCATGCCGAGCCCTTTGCCATGGGCGGCGGCACGTATGCGCGCAACTTTGCCCGCGCCGTCTCGTTTGGCCCCGAGGAGACCGGCCTGGAGCCGCCCGCATGGGGCGGCCAGATGCACGGCCCCAACGAGTGCGCCAACGAGGAGCAGCTCAAGCAAGCACTCAAGATTTACATCGTGGCAATCCTGCGCCTCAACGAGCTCGAACTTTAAGATTACGCGGTTTCCCAATCTAAGTTGCGGTGGAATAGTTCCTAGAATGGGCCATTTGATGCCCAAACAGGAACTATTTCACCGCAACTGCTTTTTATCGGTGTAAAAGGCGGGTCATGCTTGGTGGTGAATTTGTTATCCGTTTGTAAAGGCTGGACAGAGCTTGCGGTAAGGGTCTATCAAATGCCCGTAAGAAACCGTAGTTGGCGCGGACGCTGCCCGGTCGGGGCCGTATCTTTCCAAACAGCAAAGCGGGTGGGGTGCCCGCGAGTCGCATGTATGAAAGGAAGATCATGCTCGATCAGGCTTATTCTCGTCGTCAGTTCCTCGGCCTCGCTGGTGGTTTTGCCAGCATCGTCGGTCTCGGTCTCGTTGGTTGCGGCGGCTCCGGCGCATCCGATGCCGCCGACAAGGGTAGCGCCGCTGCTGCCGAGTCCGTCTCCGGCGAGGTGACTTACGACGGTGCCTCTTCGTTCCAGGCTCTCGTCGAGGCCGCTGCCGAGAAGTTCATGGACGCCAACCCCGATGTCTCCGTCTCCGGCTCGGGTAACGGTTCGGGCAAGGGCCTGACCGCTGTTGCCGCCGGCACCGTCACCATCGGCAACTCCGACGTCTTCGCCGAGACCAAGCTCGAGGCCGACCAGGTCAAGAACCTCGTCGACCACGAGGTTGCCGTCGTGGGCATGGGCCCCGTCGTTTCCAAGAACGTGACGGTCGACGACCTGTCCCTCGAGCAGCTCAAGGGCATCTTCTCCGGCCAGATCACCAACTGGAAGGAGGTCGGCGGCGACGACGCCAAGATCGTCGTTCTCAACCGCAAGGCTGGCTCTGGCACCCGTGCCACCTTCGAGGCCGCCGTTTTTGGCGACGAGGCCGTCGACTTTAAGGGCGACGCCGAACTCGACAAGTCCGGCGATGTCCAGACTCAGATGGGCAGTACCGACAACGCCATCTCCTACCTCGACTTCTCGCACTTTGATGACTCCAAGTTCAACGCCATCAAGGTCGAGGGCGTCGAGCCCAAGAGCAAGAATGTCACCGACAACTCCTTCAAGATCTGGGCTACCGAGCACATGTACTGCGCTAAGGATGCCGACGAGGCCACCAAGGCCTTCCTGGAGTTCATGCTTTCCGATGACGTCCAGGGCAAGCTCGTCGAGGAGCAGGGCTTTATCCCCGTCTCTGCCATGAAGGTCGTCAAGGACGCCAGCGGCAAGGTCTCCGCTAAATAAGTAATCGCCCCGGAAAGGTTTGCAATGGCAAAACAGCTGCCAAAGCGCGACCTTGAGAACGTGGGCCTGGGCGTCACGGGCGCGTGCGTTGCGCTCGTGACGCTTGTCGTTGCCGCGCTCATCTTTATGGTCGCCCAAAAGGGCCTCTCGGCTTTTCTCAAGGACGGCGTTTCGGTCGTCGAGTTCTTCACCGGCACCAAGTGGGACCTGGCCAACACAGCCGAAAGCGGCCTGCCCTACACCGGCGCCCTGCCCCTGATTGTCACCTCGTTTGCGGTCATGGTGCTCTCCACGCTCATCGCGCTGCCCATCGCCATCGGCTCTGCCATCTTTGCGGTCGAGATTAGCCCTAAGTTTGGCTCTAAGATCTTTCAGCCGCTCATTGAGCTTTTGACCGGCATCCCCTCGGTCGTCTTTGGCCTGATCGGTTTTCACGTGGTCGTCGGTCTTATGAAGAGCGTTTTCCACGTGAGCACGGGCCTGGGCATCTTGCCCGGCGCCATCGTGCTGGCCGTCATGATCCTGCCGACCATGACCACGCTTTCGGTCGATGGCCTGCGCGCCGTGCCCGACAGCTACCGACAGGGCTCGCTCGCGCTGGGCTATACCCGCTGGCAGACCATCTGGCACGTGGTGCTCAAGAGCGCCATGCCGTCGCTCATGACCGCGGTCATCCTTGGCATGACCCGCGCCTTTGGCGAGACGCTCGCCGTGCGCATGGTCATCGGCGGTATCGAGGCCATGCCGACGTCGCTGCTGTCGCCGGCGTCCACCATCACCACCACGCTCACCACGTCTATGGCGGTCTATGCCGAGGGCTCGGCCCAGGACGATGTTCTGTGGGCGCTCGGTCTGCTGCTGATGGGCATGAGTCTCATCTTCATCCTGATCATCCACCTTATCGGCCGCAAGGGGGCGAAGGCTCGTGGCTAGCACGCGTATCCACATCGACGAGGCGAGGCTCGGGCGTGTCCAAAAGCAGGACCGCTTCGCCACGGGCGTGTTGACGGCGATCGTCGCCATCGTCATGCTCATCGTCGTCTCCATGGTGGCCTATATCCTGTTCGAGGGCATCTCGACGCTGTTCCAGCCGGGCTTTCTCACGGAGCCGTCGCGCGCCAACGGAACGCAGGGCGGCGTGCTCTATCAGCTGTTCGACTCGTTCTACCTGCTGCTGATCACCCTGATCATCTCGGTGCCCATCAGCCTGGGCGGAGCGGTCTTTTTGGTTGAGTACGCGCCGGACGGACCCATCCGCGACATCGCCTCCACCGCCATCGAGACGTTGTCCTCGCTGCCTTCCATCGTCGTCGGCATGTTCGGTTTTCTGGTGTTCTCGGTGCAGCTGGGCTGGAAGTACTCCATCATCTCCGGCGCCGTCGCGCTCACCATGTTCAACATCCCCATCCTGGTGCGCGTGATCCAGCAGGCGCTCGAGGACGTGCCGCAGGCCCAGCGCGATGCATGCCTGGCCATGGGCCTCACTCGCTGGGAGGCCACGCTGCACATCCTGATCCCCGAGGCCATGCCTGCCATCGTGACGGGCATCGTGCTTTCGGCCGGTCGCGTGTTTGGCGAGGCCGCAGCACTGCTTTTTACCTTGGGTATGAGCTCGCCGGTTCGCCTGAACTTCTTGAGCTTTAACCTGTCGAGCCCCACCTGCGCTTGGAACGTGTTCCGTCCCGGCGAGTCGCTCGCCGTGCACATCTACAAGATCTATGGCGAGGGCAGCCCCGAGGCCCAGCAGATCGTCTGGGGCACCGCTGCACTGCTGATGATTTGCGTGCTGCTGTTTAACGTAATCGCCCGCATTGTGGGCAAGCAACTGGCAAGGAAGATGACGGCCGAATGAGCGAGATGAATGTAACGCCCGCAACCGAAGCGGCATCGTCCGACACCCGGGACTTCCTGTCGAGCGTGGGGGAGAGCGAGAAGCGCGTGCGCGTGAGCGGCAAGGCCGTGAGCGACGAGGTTGTGCTCTCCACCAAGGACGTCAACGTGTACTATGGCGACCACCATGCACTGCACAATACGTCGCTCGACTTCCACAAGGGCGAGATCACGGCGCTCATTGGGCCTTCGGGCTGCGGTAAGTCGACCTTCTTGCGTAGCCTCAACCTCATGAATCGCGAGATTCGCGGCTGCCGCGTGGAGGGCGAGATCAACTATCGCGGGCGCAACGTGAACACCAAGACCGAAAACACCTACGAGCTGCGCCGTTCCATTGGCATGGTGTTCCAGCAGCCCAACCCGTTCCGCAAGTCCATTCGCGACAACATCACGTTTGCGCCCAAGCGCCACGGCATCACCGACCGTGACGAGCTCGACCGCATGGTCGAGGAAAGCTTACGCGGCGCGGCGCTGTGGGACGAGGTCAAAGACAAGCTCGATAAGAGCGCCTATGCGCTTTCGGGCGGTCAGCAGCAGCGTCTGTGCATCGCGCGCACGCTGGCGCTCAACCCCGACGTGATTCTGTTCGACGAGCCCTGCTCGGCGCTCGACCCCATCTCGACGCTGGCGATCGAGGACCTCATGTCATCGATCGTGGCCGACCGCGCCATCGTTATCGTGACGCACAACATGGAGCAGGCGTCGCGCGTGTCCAACCGCACGGCGTTCTTCTACATGGGCGATATGGTCGAGTACGACGAGACTGACGAGATTTTCCAACGGCCCAAGGATAAGCGGCTGAATGATTACCTCACCGGCATGTTCTCCTAGTCCGGGACATGCTTGAGGCCTGCAGCGGCCACGGTTGCCGCAGGACTGATTGGAGAGGCGGGTCATCTCTTGCGGGAGATGGCCCGCCTTTTGCTCTGCGACCGAAACGACCACCACAAAGGGGACAGGCGCCTTCGTGGTGGTTTGGGGTGGGGCTCGCTGCTATCATGGACAACGTTGAATTTCTACGAAGGAGCAGGGCATATGGCGATTCTTTTGGGATGCGATTCCGTCAGCCTAGAGTTTCCCACCAAGCATATTTTCGATAGCGTGACGCTCGGCGTGGGCGAGGGCGACCGCATTGGTATTGTCGGCAAAAACGGCGACGGCAAGTCGACGCTGCTGAGCGTGCTCGCCGGCACGCTGGAGCCCGACGACGGCCGCGTGACGCACCGTCGCGGCACCACGATTGGTCTGCTCGGCCAAAAGGACCAGCTTGTCGACACCGATACCGTGCATCATGCCGTTGTGGGCGACACGCCCGAGTATGAGTGGGCCTCGAGCCCGCGCACGCGTCAGATCCTGGCCGGCCTTATTAGCGATGTGCCCTGGGAGGGCACGGTGGGCGAGCTTTCGGGCGGCCAGCGCCGTCGCGTGGACCTCGCGCGCCTGCTAATCGGCGATTACGACGTGCTTATGCTCGACGAGCCTACCAACCACCTGGACATGCGCACCATCAACTGGCTCGCGCGTCACCTAAAGGCCCGCTGGCAGCGCGGCCAGGGCGCCATGCTCGTGGTCACGCACGACCGCTGGTTCTTGGACGAGGTCTGCACCAGCATGTGGGAGGTCCACGACGGCCAGGTCGATCCCTTCGAGGGCGGCTATTCGGCCTACATCCTGCAGCGCGTAGAGCGCGACCGCATGGCCGCGGTTACCGAGGAGCGCCGTCGCAACATGGCGCGCAAGGAGCTCGCGTGGCTGAGCCGCGGTGCCCAGGCTCGTTCCACCAAGCCCAAGTTTCGCGTGGATGCCGCTCGTGAGCTGATCGCCGACGTGCCGCCCGTGCGTGACGAGCTGGAGCTCAAGCGCTTGGCCGTGAGCCGCTTGGGCAAGCAGGTTATCGATGTGGTCGACGTGGATGCCGGCTATGCCGATACCGACGGCGCGCCCAAGCAGGTGCTCACCGATGTGACCTGGCTCATTGGTGCGGGCGACCGCTATGGCCTTTTGGGCGAGAACGGCGCCGGTAAGTCGACGCTGCTCGACGTGATCCAGGGCAAGATTGAACCCACGCGCGGCCGCGTGAAGATTGGCCAGACAGTGCGCTTTGGCGTGCTGTCGCAGCAGCTCGAGGAGCTCAAGCCCTACATGGGCGACACGATCCGCGAGGTGCTCGGCAACTATAAGAAGTACTACGTCATCGACGGCAAGGAGACTTCGCCCGAGAAGCTCTGCGAGCGTCTGGGCTTTACGACGCAGCAGCTCTGGAGCCGCATCGGCGATCTTTCGGGCGGCCAGCGCCGTCGCCTGTCGCTGTTGCTGACGATTCTGGACGAGCCCAACGTGCTCATCCTGGACGAGCCGGGCAACGACCTGGATACCGACATGCTCGCGATTGTCGAGGACCTGCTGGACGGCTGGCCCGGCACGCTGATCCTGGTGACGCACGACCGCTTTTTGATGGAGCGCGTGACCGACCAGCAGTGGGCGCTGCTCGACGGCCACCTGACGCATATGCCCGGTGGCGTGGACCAGTACCTGCGCCTGTGCAACGCTACCGCCGAGGGCGAGCCCGTGGGCGCGCCGAGCGCCAAGACCGGCACGTTCGACACCGGTGCCGCGGCAGCTGCGGCCGAAAAGCCCAAGTCGAGCGGTCAGCCCAACGGCCTGTCCAACGCCGAGCGCCAGAAGCTCCGCCGCGAGGTGAGTTCGCTCGAGCGCAAGATGGAGACGCAGCGCACCCGCGTTGAGGAGGCCGAGGCAGCAATGGCCCAAGTCGATCCCACCAACTACACGGCGCTCGGCGAGCAGCAGGCAAAGATCGACGAGGCTCACGCTGCCATGGACGAGCTGGAGATGGCGTGGCTCGAGGCGAGCGAAAAGCTCGAGGGCGAGGAGTAGGCGAGAATGATCAAAGCCGCGTTTTTCGATATCGACGGCACGCTGCTGAGCTTTAAGACCCACCGGATTCCGGCGTCGGCGCAGCAGGTGCTCGACAGCTTTCACGAGCAGGGGATTGCGTGCGTGATCGCCACGGGCCGTCCGACCTACCAGATGCCGGACTGGCTGTTCGACCTGGGCTGGGATGCGTACATTACGCTTTCGGGCCAGCACTGCTTTGATGCCGAGGGGGTTTACCGCAGCTGCCCGATCGATTCGGACGACGTCGCGGTGATTGTGGACCAGGTGGCGCAGGGGCGCTACGACTCGCTGTGCATGCAGGGCGAGAACTCGTTTGTGAACCGCCTGTCCGAGCGCGTGGTGACGGCTGGCAGCAACGCGGGAATCGTCTACCACGAGGAGCCGTTTGAGCACGCCTTTGACGCACCGGTCTACCAGTTTTGCGCCTTTGTGGACCCGGTCGACGAGCATATCGTGACCGACGCCGTGTCGCATTCGCTCACCACGCGCTGGTGCGACCTGTTCTGCGACATTATTCCCGCTAACGGCGGCAAGGACCTGGGCGTGGCGGCGACGCTGGAGCGCCTGGGCATCGACGCGAGCGAGGCGATTGCCTTTGGCGACGGCGAGAACGACCTGTCGATGTTTGCCGCCGTGGGCACGAGCGTGGCCATGGGCAACGCGCAGGACACGGTGAAGGCTGCGGCGACCTATGTGACGACCGCCGTGGACGACGACGGCATCTACAACGCCGCGAAGTACTTTGGACTGCTATAGCTGCGGCTCGGCACTGGGGGACGTTCCTTTTCTGCCGGCAGCTGGGGACATTCCTTGCGCGTTTCGTGCCGGGTTGCCTTGCTTACCTCGCGCATTTTGTGAAACACGGTTAACTTTTTTAACAACGCAGTAAGACATGGGCAACTTTTGCGGTAAAGTAAATCAAGCAAAAGTATCCAAAGGCTAACTAGAAGCCATCGCGAAAGGCGGTCCATGGCCCTGCGTGAATCCGGAGAAGACTATCTCGAATCTATTTATGTGCTCTCGGAGCGCCAAGGCATCGTTCGATCGATTGACGTTGCCGAATACCTGGGCGTAACCAAGGCAAGCGTCTCCAAAGCCATGGCCGCGTTGGAGAACAACGGCTACGTAGAGATGGGCAAACGCGATGTGCATCTGACGGAACGCGGTATTGAGGTTGCCCGTCAAATGTGGGAGCGCCATTGCTTTTTTGTGGGGCTGCTAGAGGACGCAGGTGTAGCGCCCGAGGTTGCCTCGCAAGAGGGCTGCCACATGGAGCATTGCCTGAGCGAGGAGAGCTTTGAGAAGCTAAGATCGATGTTGGGGCGGGAAGATGTGGCGGGCCCAGCAACGGAAGCCTAATTGATCCCCAGTAGCGCGGAGTTCGCGCAAAGCGCGAACCAGCGACCGGGACCAGTAGCCCCACCAACTAAGTCCAACTCAGACAAGGAACCCCGCCAGCAAGCGATGCCCAAGAACCACCAGCAACGTCACCGCAGGCCGGGGCCGGGTTTGGTTTTGAAAACACTCCGCAGCGCGAGGCCCGTCTTTCCGTTGCTCCGTAGGAGCAGGAAAGACGGGCCTCATGCGCGAGGACGTTTTCAAAACCAAACCCGGCCCCGGCCGGAGGGACCACGAGTGCTACAGGTTCTTGACACCCATCGCGCGCATGGCGTTCAGGATGGCGATGATCGCCACGCCCACGTCGCCAAAGACGGCAAGCCACATGTTGGCGATGCCGAGCGCCGCGAGCACCAGGATCAGCAGCTTAATGCCCAGCGCAAAGATGATGTTCTGCCAAACAATCGTCATGGTCTTGCGCGCCACGCGGATCGCGCGGGAGATGTTGGACGGCTTGTCGTCCATCAGCACCACGTCGGCAGCTTCAATTGCGGCGTCCGAGCCCATGGCGCCCATGGCGATTCCGACGTCGGCGCGCGTGAGCACGGGTGCGTCGTTGATTCCGTCACCGACAAAGGCGAGCTTGCCCTTGCTCGATTCGACTGCCAGCAATGCCTCGACGCGCTCGACCTTATCGCCTGGCATGAGCTGCGCGTGGAACTCGTCGAGCCCCAGCTGCTTGGCCACAGACGCTGCAACCTCCTCACGGTCGCCCGTGAGCATGACGGTGCGTTTGACGCCGGCAGTGTGCAAGTCGCGAATCGCCTGCTTGGCATCGGCCTTTATGGTGTCGGCAATTACGATATGGCCGGCGTACGTGTCATCGACCAGTACATGGAGGATCGTACCGACGACCTCGCAATTGGGGGCGTCGATACCGGCCGCAGCAAGCATCTTGGCATTGCCGACGATGACGCGCTTGCCGTCGATATTCGCCGTCACGCCATGGCCCGCGTCATTGGTGGAGTCGCTTACGCGTTTGGGATCGAGCTCGCCCTGGAAGGCGGTGCGTACCGACTGCGCGATGGGGTGATCGGAAAACGACTCGGCAAGGGCCGCGACCTCAAGCAGTGACTGCTCGGTATAGCCGGTCTCGGGGTGTACCGCCACGACCGAAAACGTGCCGTTGGTGAGCGTGCCGGTCTTGTCAAAGACGACGGTATCCACATCGGCGAGCGTCTCGAGGTAGTTGGAGCCCTTGATGAGAACTCCCAGCTTGGACGCGCCGCCGATGCCACCAAAGAAGCTGAGCGGGACGCTGATCACGAGCGCGCACGGGCAGCTGACGACCAGGAAGGTCAGGCCGCGCAGGATCCAGTCGGACCAGGCGCCGGTGACCAAGCCGCCGCCGAGCGCGAGTACCGCGGCCGCGCCGGTGACGGCGGGCGTGTAGACGCGGGCGAAGCGCGTGATGAAGTTCTCGGTACGCGCCTTCTTTTCGCTGGCGTTTTCTACGAGCTCCAGGACGCGCGCGACGGTGGACTCGCCAAATGGCTTGGTGGTGCGCACGTGGATGAGACCCGTCATGTTGATGCAGCCGCTGATGATATCGTCTCCGGTTTTGGCCGGGCGGGGGACCGACTCGCCGGTAAGGGCGGCGGTATCGAGCTGCGTCTCGCCTTCGACGATGACGCCGTCGATGGGCACGCGCTCGCCGGGCTTGACGACGATGACGGTGCCGACGGCGATGTCATCGGGAAAGACCTGCTCGAGTGTGCCGTCGAGTTGCTCGACGTTGGCATAATCGGGTGCGATGTCCATCATGGCGCTGATCGACTTGCGGCTCTTGCCCACGGCGTATGCCTGGAACAGCTCGCCGACCTGGTAGAACAGCATGACAGCGGCGCCTTCGGCCATGTGCGGATCGGTATCGGGGAAGAGCACCATGGCAAACGCGCCGATGGTCGCGACGGCCATGAGGAAGCTTTCGTCGAAGGCCTTGCCGCGGCGGATGTTGTTGTATGCCTTTTGGAGCACGTCGTAGCCGGCAATTAAAAACGGCACGAGGAACAGCACGAAACTGGCGTAGACGTTGCCGGGCTCCCCAAATGCGATAGTGAGAGCTCCGAGCTCGTCGAGGGCATAAACAACGGCAAAAATGCCTAGCGCTACCAGGATACGGTTGCGCTTATGCTCAAGGGACTCTTTCTTCTTACGCTTCTTCTTTTTCTTCTTGGGATCGGCGGTTGCCATGATTCAATCCTCCCATTTGAATGTATGAACACTCGCTCATATAATTTCGCGAGCAAAGGCCGCGGCAAGCGCGACCTTGCAGGTTGGCGTAATCTGGGCTAGAGAATGATCTCGCAGTCCGGCTCGGCGTCGGCGGTAAACTCCACGACGCGGTCGAGGACCTCGTCGAACTCGGCGTCATCGGCCTCGAGCGTTAACTTCTGGGTCATAAAGTTGACCGAAACGGACTTGACGCCATCGAGCTTGGCCAGCTCGTCCTGAAGCTTACGCGCGCAGTTGGCGCAGTCGATCTCGTCGAGCTTGAACTGCTTTTTCATGGTGGGTTCCTTTCCCCGTTTTTGCGGCTTGGGTGCAGGCCGCGCTGGTACCGTGGTTGGTCGCTATTCGCAGATGTGGCTCATGCCTTGGTTGAGCATGGTGTAGACATGGTCGTCGGCAAGCGAGTAGAGGATGTTGCGCCCGTCGCGTCGGAATTTAACCAGGTGCGACTGCTTGAGCGTGCGCAGCTGGTGCGACACCGCAGACTGCGAGGTCGCGGTCGCTTCGGCGATGTCGGCCACGCAGAGCTCGCGACCCATGAGGGCATAGAGGATCTTGATACGCGTGGTGTCGCTAAAGACCTTGAACAGGTCGGCAAGGTCGTACAGCAGCTCCTCGTCGGGAAGGTCCTCGGGCGAGCAAGTGGTGGGGACGTCGGGCACGATGCTGGTGTCGATGCCGGACTTCATTTCATCAGCTTGTTCGCTCATTGCAATATCCTTTCATATGAACATGCGCTCATATAACTTACTTTCGAGTATATGAGCGCATGTTCATATGTCAATATAATTCGTGAAATATATTGCTATCGAATGCTCCCAAAGGCGGCTAAGGGCATCGGTGGGCGCGAATAAGGCCGCTGATGCCAACGTGGGTACCTTAGCGACGTGCAAAAACGGGCCGATATCCACTTGGTTATCGGCCCGCATTGCGTTGCTTGAGAGGGACGCCTCGGCGTGTCGCTTTTGCGCGGGGCGTTATGGCCCGACGAGTATCGCTCGCGAATGGCGCCTCTGCTTGGCAATCTACTTGGCAAATAGGTTCTTGAGGTTGAACTCGGCCTGGACGGTACGGAGCATGAGGTCGGTGTCGTCGAGGCCCAGGTGCTGCTCGTTGGCGTCGGCGGCGAGGGTGCCACGGCGGCGCGCCCAGTTCTCGAGCGCGGCGGGCGCGGACTCGCGGGGGAGCGAGCGCACATCGGCGTCCAGGCTGCGGCAGATCTGGCGCGAGTCGATGACGATGATCTTACCCGCGCGGCGTGCCTCGGCGTAACCGTCCAAGTGGATCTTGAACCAGCTGTCTTCAAAGGCGGCGTTGTGCGCCATGTACGGGTACTTCTTCATAAGCTTGAGCAGCTGCTTTTGCAGCTCTTTGTTCTCGCGGAAGGGCGTTTTGCCGTCGATGTCGTCCCAGGTGATGTGGTGGATATTCGACAACGGCACATCCTCGCCGCGGTAGATATCGGGCAGGCCGCAGTAGTGCGCCTCGGCGTCGTGCGGGACGGCGTCGCTGGTGAGGTCCATGATCTCCCAGCCCACGTTGATGATATAGCCGCGCTCGGGTGCGCGGCCGGTGGTCTCGATGTCGATGCCGAGCACCGTGCCCTGAATGGGCTTGCGGGCGTAGGCGACGCCGAGCGCGTCGCGGTCGCCGCGGATCTCGCGCATGACGGACGCGGCGGTGCGCTTTTGCATCTTGCCGATGGCAGCGCAGGTGTCGGCGTCGGACAGGCCGCGCGAAAGCGTCGCGGGCGTCACGTTGCGCAGGCGCGCCTCGCCAATCTGGTCGCACAGGTCGCGGTTGCGGTCGGCTAGGTCGCGCACGGTGGCAAAGTCGAAGCCGGGGTCGTCCTCGGCGGTAAAGTACTCAGTCTCGAGCACCTTGAGGGCCTCTTCGCCTTTCTGACGCTCGGATTCCATGGCGCCGTGGTCGCCGTAGATAAACATGGGGATAAACGGCTGGCGCTCGTATTCGAGTGCTTGCGAAACGTTCATATGCTGCTCCTTGGACGGGCCGCGTCGCGCGGCTCGGGTTTGTCGAGTTATGGCGAGATGATAGTTTACCATGGGCAACTATTGGCATCACGCCTAGGACAATTACAATACCCTAGTTGACCGCTAGGACTTTTACAATGCTGCCGAAAGACACGAAAGGTTCCATCCGTCATGGATTTGCTGATTGATATTCTGCTCGACGCCGGCAAGGACACGTTCTCGCTGGTGCCGTTCTTGTTGGTGACATATCTGGTCCTCGAGACGCTTGAGCATGTTGCGGGCGACCGCGTTAACGGCGCCATTAAGCGTGCCGGCGCCGCTGGCCCCGTGGTTGGCTCGTTGCTGGGCATGGTGCCGCAGTGCGGCTTTTCGGCCATGGCGGCAACGCTATACGCCGGTCGCGTCGTGACGCTGGGCACCCTGGTGGCGGTGTTTCTCTCGACCTCCGACGAGATGCTGCCGCTGCTACTTGCCGAGCAGGTTCCCGTGCAGACTATGGCGATGCTTTTGGCTTCGAAGGCGCTGATCGCGCTGGTCACGGGCTTTATCGTGGATGCTGCCATTCGCGGCCTGCGTCGCAACGCCCGTGCGCATGTGGCGATTCGCCGTACCGTGTTGGGAACCGCTGTCAATCCGGCGCACGTTAACTGCGCGCATGACGATCACAGCGGCGGTGACATCATCGACGAGGTGGCCGAGGCTGGCGTGAGTGCCGATCACATCCATGAGCTGTGCGAGCGCGACCATTGCGGTTGTGATGAAGACGAGGACGAGCACGAACATGGACATGTCCACGATCACGGTCATGAGGGCGAGCATGAACACCATCATGGCCATGGTCACTCTCACTCACACGAAGGTGCGCCCGTCCTGTCGATTATCCGCAGCGCCATCTCGCATACCGTGCAGGTATCGGTATTCATTTTCCTAGTGACGCTGATTCTGGTCGCCGTGCTCGAGACCTTTGGCGAATCTGCGATCGAGCAGTTCCTGCGTGGCAACGAGACGCTCGCCGTCCTGGGTTCGGCGCTTGTCGGCCTGATCCCCAACTGCTCGGCGAGCGTGGTCATTACGCAGCTGTATCTGGAAGGCGCACTGCAACTGGCACCGATGCTCGCCGGCACGCTCATTTCTGCCGGCGTGGGTTATCTGGTGCTGTTCCGCACCAATCGCAGTGCTCGCGAAAACGCCGTGTTCCTGGTCATGATGTACGTCATCGGCGTGGGCTGGGGCCTCGCCCTATCTGCCTTCGGCCTCTAAGTAGGCCTAACAAAACGGGCTTCAAAATAGCTATGCACGGCGCCTACACAATGCGGCGACGCATGGCATTTTGAAGCCCGTTTTTTGTTGAGCCATGGATCCTGAGCGCTCACGCCGCCCAAAACAAAAAGGCAGAGTTTTAGGCATGTCCCAAAAATCTGCCTTGGTTAGCGCAGCAGCTCGGTGAGGTTGCGCTTAAAGCGGGCGCGGTCTTCGCTGGTGAAGGCTGCTGGCCCGCGGGTGCGACCGCCAGCGCGGCGCACTTTCTTTTCCTCGTGACGAATAAACAGCTGCATGTCGATGGTCGCCTTGTCGTACACGCGCCCGCGCACGCCGATGGCGGAGGCATCGCGGCCGAGCACCATGCTCGCCAGGCCAATGTCCTGCGTCACGACCACGTCGCCCGCCTGCAGACGTTCGACAATGGCAAAGTCGGCACTATCGGCGCCCACGCTCACATCGAGCGTGGTGACCCAAAAGCCGCGTCGCGCGTGCTCGGCATCACGTGGATCGTCGCGGCGAATGTGCCGCTCCAGGTTCTGCGTGCTGTTGCCGGCAATCACCACGGCGACGCCCGCCCGCCGCGCGCAGTCGATCGACTCGCGCGTGACCGGGCAGGCGTCAGCATCAATAAACAGCGTTCGCGGCATCTAGCGCACCAGCTTGCCAAAGCGGATAGCGCGAATAATCAGCGTCACCCCAAACACCAGGAGCGCGGCGCCGCTAAAGATGACGAGCATCTTTGCCGACCACAGTGGATAGATAAACACGAACATGCCGGCGATGATGGAGAGCGCGCCGCTCAGGATGGCAAGGGCGCGGTTAGACGAAAGCTCGGACTCCAGAATGGACATGACACCTTCGACGATCCAGCCAAAACCGGCCACGACCACCACGAGCGTGGTGAGCGTCGCGGTCGAGAAGGCCTGGTTGCGCAGGATTATGACGCCGCCCAGGATGATGAGCAGGTTGGAGATGATGCTCGTGACGCGCCAGCCGGCGGGCAGCAGCGGCTCAAAAATGGCGGTGAACAGCCTGACGCCAGCCGTGATCACAAAGTAGAAGCCCAGGACGGTCGTCAGGAAGACGAGGGACTTGGCGGGCGCAAACAGCAGCGCGATGCCGGCAAGCAGCGCGATGACGCCCGTGACGGCGTAGATCCAGCGCACGGCCTTGATTGCCTTGCCTGCCATGCTTTTCTCGTCAAATCCAAACAGATTCGACTGCTGGTCGTCGTTCTTAAAGATGCCCATGAGGTCTCCTTTCCGCGCGGCGTTTGCCGTCATTGTTGTTTTTGCGGCGTATGTCGCAGTTGCTACAACAAGTATCGCCTAAAGGCACCGGCGTATGGGTCGGGGAGGGCGAAGTGTAACCCAAAGGTCCCGATTTGTTCTCGTTGTTCCCCATGTCGCGTTTTTCTATTCAACAGGTGTAGAACATTGCGGCTCTGTTCGTTATTGCCTGCGTTTTAGGTTAGATTTTCCTAAGAACAATTGCCTTGTATTGGGGGTCTCTATGAACGAAGCTGTTCCCGCGGCGCCGTCGAGCGTGGAGTTGATGGCAAAGCAAGGTTGCGAAAAGCTCGGTCTGGAATCGTTTGACGCGCTGGTCCGTCGTGCCCGCACATGCCGTCGATTTGACGAGTCCATGCGCGTACCGCGCGAGTTTTTGCTTGAGCTGGCAGAGCTGGCGCACCTGGCTCCCTGCGGCGCTAATGCTCAGCGTCTGCGTTTTCATGTGGTGAGCGACGCCGAGGAGTGTTCGAGCTTATTTGAAAAGCTCACATGGGCTGGTGCGCTCAAGGATTGGTCGGGTCCTGTCGAGGGCGAGCGCCCGACCGGCTATATCGCGATCCTTGCAGAGCGTCCCGCTCCGGGCAAGCCTGCCGCGCCAATCACCGAGGCAGACGCTGGTATCGCCGCGCAGACGATGATGCTCGCCGCCCGCAGCGCTACGCCCGAGGTGGCGGCGTGCATGTTCAAGGCTTTTCCGCCTCGTGCGATTGATGTCATGGGACTTGACGGCGACAAGTACGAGGTCAAGCTGATCATGGTCTTTGGCGTTCCCGCCGAGACACAGGTGATCGATGCAATTGATTCCAACCCCGACGGCTCTATTAATTACTGGCGTGACGAGGCGCAGGTACACCACGTACCCAAGCGTCCACTCGCCGACGTACTGGTGTAGTTGAGCGTCGCCGCGGCGTGATCCGGCGGCAAAACCACCACAAAGGTGACCGTCCCCTTTGTGGTGGTACGAGGGGAGGGCATGTGGCCGATCTGTATTTGGTGCGGCATGGGCAGACTGAGCTCAATGTGCAGAACATTTTGCAGGGCTGGCACGATTCGCCGCTTACGGCGCGCGGGCGCGAGCAGGCACTGGCGACGCGCGCGGCGTTTGAGGCGCGCGGCATCTCCTTTGACCATGCGTATTCGTCTCCGTTGGGTCGGGCACGGTGTACGGCAGAGCTGATCGTTGGTGAGGGCCTTCCCATAGAGCTGGTCGACGACCTACGCGAGTGGCACTTGGGCTCGCTGGAGGGCACATCAAATTGCGAGATGCCGCCGCAGCCCTGGGGTGATTATCCGGTGGCCTTTGGTGGCGAATCTGAAGGCGAGCTACGGGCGCGCATGGTTGCAGCGCTGTCCCGTATTATGGCTCGACCGCAGCACGATTGTGTGCTTGCAGTCTCTCATGGCTCTGCCTGCCAGGAGTTTCTTGAGTATGTGGCCGGCGGGGGAGAACAGCCCGACAACGGCGCCGTGCTTCATTTTAGCTATTGTGATGGGGCGTTTTCGCTCCTTGATTGGTAACGAGCGAAAGGACTCCCTATGAATAAAGATCTGTATCTGGTCCGTCATGGACAGACGATATTCAACCTTAAGCGCATTATTCAGGGTTGGAGCGATTCGCCACTCACGCAGTTGGGCTGCGAGCAGGCGGCGCGCGCCGGTATGTTCTTGCGTGCGCGCGGCATCGAACCCGATCATGCCTACACCTCCACACTGCACCGCACCGAGCAGACTATAGCCAACCTGTGGCCGGGCCTTGCCTACGAGCGCCTTGATGGCCTGCGCGAGTGGTTTTTTGGCGACTTTGAGGCCGAGCGCGTGATGCTCATGCCCGAGCGCCCATGGCGTGACTTTTATCGTCAGTTTGGTGGTGAGGGGCAGATGCAGGTGCGCGAGCGCATGGTGTCGACGTTGACCGATCTTATGCGAAGTCCGGACCATTCGTGCGTGCTCGCGGTGAGCCATGCCTCGGCCATCAAGGAATTTTTGGACCACGTGAGGGGAGCGGCGGCCGACGAGCGCGAGCGCGTGCCGGGCAACTGCTCAGTGCTGCATTTTGTATTTGACGATGCAACCGATACGTTTGATCTGGTCGAAGTCTTTACGCAAGAAGACTATGCGCGCGAGCTGGGGGTTGAGCCGCTCGTGGCGGCATCGGGTCCGCAGCGCGGGTAACGCGGCGTGGCGATACAGATCGCCGATGTCATTGCTCGATGTGAAAGGGGCGGGGATGCATGCATGGGCATTGCATCCCCGCCCCTTGTTTGTTGAGCTATCGAGTCTTTGTACGAGGCGTTTACGCCCTGTTAGAACCGTGCGATCTGGTGGGTGAGCAGACCCGTCGGAACCTGCGGCGCGCCGCCGGCGACCTGTGCGGCGGGGAATAACGCGGCAACGGTAAAGTTGAACGGCTCTTTGCCCGTGTAGGTGTCGGCTGTGCGGGCCTCGTTTGCCAGGAGCTGCGCCGCCCCTGCCAGCGCGGCGGCGTAGGCGGGATCGTCAGCCGGCGTCGGCTCCGGTGCCTGGTCGAGCATGGCTCGGATGGCGGCAACGGCATCCTCGCGCTTGACCTCCCACATACGGTGCGTAATGCCGGCGGGGTCGGTGACGGCATAGAGCGACGCGCCCTCTTTGGCGGCGCCGAGGATGATATCCATGACGGGCGAGGCCTCGTAGGCGAGCGACATGGGACGAGGTTGAACTTTGAGTTCGGCGATCGCACGGGCGGCTGCGGCCGCATCTGCGGGGTTCGCGCCGTCGCCCGTCAGTACACCGACCGGGCAAATTGCCACAACGCCCGTCACGCGCCCCGGCTCTCCGGAGCATTCGTACACGTAATATGCCGCACCGGGGTCCTTGAGCATAAGCCCGTCGGCAATGGCGCCGCGCAGGGCGTCGTTGCCGCTCAGGATACCGCCCATCTGCGGCAGCGCTTCGAGCACGCGGTCCTGAGCTGGGCGGATGCAGGGAAACGGAAGTGCTTTCATGGGCGGTCCTAACGCGCGAGTCGGTTTGTTCGCGGCTTATTATGCCCCAACTTGGACGCTTGCGTCCCAGAGCGTGTTGTCGACAAGCGCGATGAGCACGTTCTGGCAGCGAACGATATCGGCATGGGCCCCGGCTCGTTGGGCTTATGCGTGAGCACCAACGAGCCGGGGCCGTAGCTCATGCAATTGAGGTTACCTGTCTTGCCGGCAATGACGGCGGTGTCGGTGTAGCTGGTAAAGAAGCCGACGGTCGTGTCCGCGTTCCAGCCATCGCCCAGGGTGACGGTATCCATATGGCAGATGTAGACGAGCCGCGCCTCGCCGCTCGCGCCCGGCACGGTAATCATAAGGTTGCAGCGCCCGGGGAACACTTCGAGCTCGCGTATCTCTGCGGTGTCCAGCACGGGCGAATCGAGTTTGGCAACATATGTCTCGACCAGGTCTTTGATATGTTGTTCGATCTCGAGCTCATACGCGCCGGGGTCTGAGCTGTCAATCTTCACAAGCTCCTGCGCAAGCCGCCAGGCAAAGTCCTCATCAACCATATGCAACTTCACAATCAGCCTGCTTTCCAAACCGATTGTAAGCCACCTGGAAGATTCGCGACGTGCATGTTGTAGCAGTATTTACCGTTCGCAGGCCGAGCCATCGCGTCTGCCGTCCGGGCGGGCTCGCAAACGACGTAGTGGGTACGTACCTTTCATGGACGACATGCTGTGCGACATATCTGCCTTTCGGTATCACCGGATACCTCCACAGGTTTTGGCAATAATGCCGGACCTGCCCGATTCTGTGGACGATCCACGCAGGGAGCGTCTTTGTGAGCATCCGCTCGTCAAGCATTTCCTGGGCACACCATTACACGTGTTGGCACAGGGCGGCTGCGGACGTAAAGGCGGTCGCATTGTCAGGCATGTTTGGAACGGGGAGAGGCCGTTTGGCTCCGTACGGCAGACAGAGTTTGGCCTTGATGTCGCGTCCCCGCTCTTTACCCTGCTGACCCTGGCTTCCTCGGTTTCAAACGAGCGTCTGATCATGTGCATGTATGAGATGTGTGGCACCTTTGCCGTGTGCAAGATTGCGCCCCAGGTAAAGTTGGCACTTGAACAGGCATATGGGGGCCGGTGGGGTGACGCACGGTTGGGCTGGGAAAACGTAAAGGATGCCTCGGGGAATCCAACGGACTTGTGGAAACGACCTCCCTTGATCGAGTTCTCTGACCTTACGGAGTTCGCCAATAAGATCCAGGGACTCCGCGGTGCTAAATCATTCACACGTGCCGCGAAATGCATTACGGGGGTTGTGGCATCGCCGCTTGAGGTCCAAGCTTCGATGCTGTTTGGCCTTTCGAGGCTGCGCGGCGGCGAAGGGCTGCGCCTTACCAATAATGTTGAGATTCGCATGACGCGCAGCGCCCGCCTGATTTCGGGGCTTGATAGGCGCTACGCCGATATCTTGCTGTCAAATAAGGACGGCAGCCGAGAGTGCCTGGTTGAATGTCAAGGTAAAGCCATTCACGGATCCATAGAATCCAAGATCTCGGACTCCGATCGAACGACGGCCCTGCAGACGATGGGATATCCTGTCGTTCTGATGACCTATGGTCAGCTGGTCGACTCCGATGCCTTCCGCGTGGTGATGGAACTCATCATGTCCTATCTCGATGTGCCGTTGAAAGACAAGACGCCGCGGCAGCAGAAGCTCGAACGACGGCTTCGTGAGGAGATTTTTATCGATTGGGCGGGAATGTAGCCGCGCGGGTGGAAAATGGTCGCGGAAGCTAGGGTTTTAGTTGCGAATAGCCTTCAATTGCTCCTTGGAATTGGCTTGAAAAATGCTACCTAGAGCAAGTTATTTCGGAAAATGGACAGTCAACTTTAGTTTGGCATATAGAGATCGATTTTTACCTACTAAAACCCCTGATAAAGCTGTTTGTAAAAGCAGTTGTGCTTAGCGACTAGGGCCTCACTGTCGATTATCCGAAAAAACTTATTATGGGTAGCATTTTCAAAACCAGCCGGAGCAACGAAATCGGCCCCCGTTTCGTGAAAACGGGGGCCGAATGGACTTCGTGGTCTGTCTGGCAGGCTTGGCGCCGACGCTACTTGATCACGCGCACGCGATACATCGACGGAATCTGCTTGAGCGCCTCGATGGTGCTGCTGTTCAGGTGCTCGTCGGTGTCGAACATGGTGTAGGCGTTCTCGCCAGCGGACTCGTTGGTCATACGCTGCACGTTGGCGTTGTCCTTGGCGAGAATGGCCGTGATCTGGCCGATCATGTTGGGCACGTTGGCGTGCAGGCAGGCGATGCGGCTCGCGGCGCGCGCCTTGCCCATGCTGCAGGCGGGGTAGTTGACGCTGTGCGCGATATTGCCGTTTTCCAGGTAATCCTTGAGCTCGCTGATCGCCATGTCGGCGCAGTTGGCCTCGGCCTCGCCGGTGCCGGCGCCCGAGTGCGTGGTGATAAACGTATTGGGCATCTTGACGGTCTTGGGCGTGGCAAAGTCGCAGCTAAACCAGCTAAGCTTGCCCTCGCGCAGGGCGGCGTCGACGGCGTCCTCGTCAATGATGGTCTCGCGCGCGTAGTTGATGAGCACGGCGTCGGGTGCCAGCAGGTTGATTTGCTCGGTACTGATCATGCCGATGGTGTCGGCCTTGCTGGGCACGTGCACGGTGAGGTAGTCGCAGCCGCGGCAGAGGTCCTCGAGCGTGCCCACGCGCTGCACCTCGCGGCTCAGCACCCACGCGTGCTCGACGGAAATGAACGGATCGTAGCCGTAGACATCCATGCCCAGATCGACGCAGGCGTTGGCGACCTTGGAGCCCACGTTGCCCAGACCGATAACGCCGATGCGCTTGCCCTTGAGCTCGCGGCCCACAAAGGCCTTCTTGGCCTTTTCGGCGTCGACCTGAATCTCGGGGTCGTCGGCGTTGTCGCGCACCCAATTCATCGACTGCACCACGCCGCGGCTCGAGAGCACCAGCATGCCCAGGACGAGCTCCTTGACGGCGTTGCTGTTGGCACCGGGGGAGTTAAAGACGACGACGCCCTTTTTGGCGTACTCCTCGACGGGGATGTTATTGACGCCGGCGCCGCAGCGGGCGATGGCGCGGATGCCCTCGGGCAGCTCGTAGCCGTGCAGGTCGGTCGAGCGCATCAGGATGGCGTCGGCCTCCTCGGCGGTGCCCACAAACTCGTAGCCCTCGCCAAACTCGACTTTGCCGTCTTTAGTGATGTCGTCGATGGTCTTAATCTTACGCATGGAAAAACTCCTTAGCAGGTTTGGTTTAAACAGGTGGTTTGAAGTGGCTGGTCGGCCCGCGCGTTGCGGGCTAGTTAGATCGCGGGCTCAAACTATGCTGTGCTTCGAAGTCCTTCATGTACGAGGCCAGGGCCTGCACGTCTTCCATGGTTACGGCGTTGTACACGCTGGCGCGCATGCCGCCGACGAGGCGATGGCCCTTGACGTTTTGGATCTGGTGCTCGGCAGCGCCTACGACAAAGGCCGCGTCGAGTTCGGTGTCGCCGGTGCGGAAGGTAACGTTGGCGATGGAGCGACTGTCGGCCTGCGTGGTGCTATGGAACAGTTCGCTGTGCTCGAGCAGGTCATAGAGCAGGTTGGCCTTGGCCCAGTTGCGCTCGGCCATGGCGGCGAGTCCGCCGGTCTGCTCCACCCAATGGAACACCTTGCCGCACACGTAGATGCCAAAGGTGTTGGGCGTGTTGAGCATGGAGCCCTTGGCGGCCTGGGTCTTGAGGTCCAGGTACTGCGGCGTCTGCGCAAAGGCGGGGCCTTCGGCGATGAGGTCGTCGCGCACGATGACCACGGTCACGCCCGCGGCGCCGGCGTTTTTCTGCGCGCCGGCGTAAATGAGCCCGTATCGCTCGACGTCGAGCGGCTGCGACAGAAAGCAGCTCGAGACATCGGCGACCAGCGGCACATCGCCGCAATCGGGCAGCCCGTGGTACATGGTGCCAAAGATGGTGTTGTTCTGGCAGATGTAGACGTAGTCGAGCCCATCGCCCGCGGCCTCGGCGGCAATGCGCGTGTTGATATCGGTCATGGTGGGAATGCGGTCGAAATTGGTGTCTTCGGAGCTCGCGAGCAGCACGGTCTCGCCGTACTTGGCGGCCTCCTTGTACGCCTTGTTGGCAAAGTTGCCGGTCACGACGTAGCCGGCGCGGCCGCGGCGCATGAGGTTCATGGGGATGCCCGCAAACTGCAGCGTGGCGCCGCCCTGCAAAAACAGGACACGGTAGTTGTCGGGGATGCTCATCAGGCGGCGCAGGGTTGCCTCGGCGTCGTCGATGATCTGCTGGTACATGCTAGATCGATGGCTCATCTCGAGCACGGACATGCCGCAGCCGCGGTAGTCCATCATCTCGTCGGCGATCTCGGCGAGCACGCTTGTAGGCAGCGCGGCCGGGCCAGCTGAGAAGTTGTGCACACGTGCCATCTTCTAGTTCCCCCTCGTAGTCGTTTGAACGTTCGGGATACTTTAGCACAGTGGAGCGCCAGGCGCGACCGCATCACGGTAAAACTCGAGTGCGCTGCTATGATTTACAGGATGGTTACATGGGGGAGGGCGGTCGTTAGGTCTATATCACCGGGATATACCGTGACAAATACTCCTTGAGCGCCGTATTGCACACATAGAGATACGTTCCCAACATGCCGCGCGTCATGAGAACGTAGTAGGCGTTGACGATAATCTTTCGTAGGTCGTCGTCGCTTGCCTTTTTCTTTGCGACGGTATCTTTGAAGTTTGCCTTGTTAACGCAGACGCCCCCTTTGTCGTTGTCGTAGTAAATGTCTGGCCCCAGAATTACGAAGCCGTAGTTGAGGTCGTAGCCCTGTACCGTGTGGATGCATCCGACCTCGTTGACGGCGTTGGGGGAGTTAACCCAATCCTTTTGACTCGAGTTCCAACGTTTAGGGATGCCCTCAATGACGATGTCGAACGCGTCTTTGTGTTTCTTCGTTTCCCACTTCCACGCAAAACCTGCCGTCATGCGGGATAGACCAACTTCTTCTTCCTTGGCTTGCTGTAGGGAACAGAAATCCTCAAATTGGTTGACGATTCCAAACTGGTATCTGGGGGTATCGCTGTTCGGATCCCCGGTTCGCGAATCGTAAGGCTCCGATGAAAAGAGATTCTTGAATTTCATGCCGGCATGCATATACGCTTTGTTATCGAGTAGATCATATACAAAGTCGAGATACTCATCGCCGCCGCGTACTCGCATTTGCGTGCTTAGGCTGAACTCTTCAGTTTCAATGCCCTCTTCTTCGAGTTGGTTAAGTCGCCGCTCAAGACCGTCTCGATTGAGGCCGGATGCCCTGACTTGCTGCTTGGGGTCATAAAACAGATATGCCTTGTCGCAGCATTTGAATATCCAGTCAACTTGGTTGCTTGTGTGCGGAAGGTCAAGACGATCACAAGTGCTATAGAAGGCCTTGATGCCGGAGCCCATGCTTAGATAATTACCCAGTCGATGTGCTTCATCGACAAGTAGGATGTCATAACGATCATTTTTGGTTACGTCACTGGGGCTCAAGATATCGCCAGGCTTTAACCCTGGAAGGAAGTGCGTGAGTTTCCTGAGGGTCTTTTTCAGGGAATCCATGGGGGTGACAAAACCGACTCGCAGGCCGGAAAGGTTGGGCTCATTTTTGATTTTGAACATGAGACTGATGGCGAGGATTGTTTTACCTGTTCCCGGCGCGCCATTCACGACGGTTATACGTTCTCTTTTTGAGCTGCCATGTTTTACGTCTTCATGCTCCTGTTCGAGACGTTTAAAAATCGTCTCGATCGTTTCGTATTGGTCGGGCGTAAGCGTCTTGAAAGGCGAGAACTTGAACAGATCGGAGTTCTCGAGCTCTTCAATCGGATGAATCGCGTAGTTTTCTTCGCGAAGCTTTGTCCAGAGGTCTCGGAACCTCTGGCGATACTGAGGCCGCTCAAAATAATCGAATTGGGCATAGCCGTTGTTGGCATTGGTGACCTGGTATTTTTCGTCGGCACAGAACAGCTCAATAAGTCGATTCTCGAACTCGAACGTTGCGGATTGGTTGAAGGTGGGATTGTCGATCAGAAGGGTCCGGTCGAAGTCCTTGTCCACGTTTGCAGCGTGTTGTTTCATACGGCGCTGGTAATTGGTTGTTTGGCCGATGTATGCCGTCTTGTTTCTGCTGTTGGTAAGAATGTAAAGGACAGGCCAACTCTCGTCATGATGGGCTCCAGGCTTTGGCGTGCCAAAGTCCTGAAGCGATTCGCTTGTCTCAAAGGGCTGGGGTAGGGGAAGCGTGTATTGCCGAAGGGCGAACTCATTACTCATGATGGTTCGCCTTTCTGTATTCGTTAGATGATGCGTCGACGGGGTAGCGCTCGCCATTGCGCTTGAGCTTAGACGAAAGCGCCGCTGGCAGGTCGATTTCATTTAAATCTGAGAAACGCAGAAGGAAAAGGAGCGTGTCGGCGACTTCGTCTTCGATAGCTTGGCGTTGCTCGGTGTCTTCGAACATTTCTGCAATGCGCTCGTCGCTCACAAAACGAAAGAGCTGAAGGAGCTCGGAGGACTCAGTTGCCATGCCGATGGCAAGCTCTTTTGGCGTGTGATATTTGCGCCAGTCGCGTGCATCACAAAAGTCCCTGACTTGTTTCGTCATGGCATCGAGCTTATCCATCGTCCGCAACCTCCCTGATGTTCATTGTTTTATTATGGCCGTATCTGGTATTTATTGCACATCATTTGGGGTGTGCGGTTTGTTCGGTCGCGATTGGCCGGTAGGAGGTTTCACCATGAAGATCGAAGTTGACGTAGGTCAGCTGCGCGAGAGCCTGCTCGACCGCGTGGGGTCTGCGGCGGGCGTGGGCTTTCCGGCCGCCATGCTTGACGTGATGGATATCGAGGACGAGTCGCCCCAAGAGCTCCTAGCCCGAGCCGAACGCGAAGGCCTCGACCTCCGTGTCTTCGCCGCAGGCGACGATACGGACGACGGCTGGTAGCCATAGCCACCCCTCAACCTTATCCCCTCAATAACTTGCGGTGAAATAGGGACTGTTTAGGCTGTTAGAAGGCCTATTCAGTCCCTATTTCACCGCAACTTATGGGTGGAGATGGCTACGACGCTAGCGTGGCGATGACGGCTTCGTCGCCGGCGTATATGAGGGTGTTGCCGTCGGGGATGATCGTTTGGCCGTCGCGCTTGAGCATCACGACGATAAAGGGATGCTTGCCTTGCGGCACGTCGCGCAGGCGCTGGCCGGCCAGGCGACCGTGGGGCGTCACGGTGACCTCGCGCAACGTAACCTCGGCACGCTCTTCGAACGTCGGCGCAGCCATAACCAGAAGGTCGCCTTCTTCAATTACGGTATCGCCGTTGGGCAGCACCGGGTGCGCACCGTCACGAAGCACCAGGACCACGAGCATGTCCGTTGCGCTGCCAATATCGGCGAGCGAGCGTCCGGCAAACGGATGTCCCGCGCCCACCTTGAGCTTGACGAACGACATGCCGTCCTCGCCGCGGTAATCGTTAAACGTACGGCGCACGTCGCCTTCTGCGTCGATCATGTCGAGCTTTTTTGCCACTGCCGGCAGCAGCGAGCCCTGCACCACAATGCTCGATACGGCAATCACAAACACCAGGTCAAACAGGTCGTGCCCACCGGGAACACCGGCCACCACGGCAAAGAGGCTAAACACGACCGAAGCTGCGCCGCGCAGACCCGCCCAGCTTACGAGCGCAACCTGGCGAGGGTTCGTCTTAAAGGGCGCCAACAGCAGGCCGACGGCGATGGGGCGGCTCACAAAGAGCATAAACGCCATGAGCGCCAGGCCCGGCAACAGCATTTGCGGCAGGCGCGCAGGCGTCACGAGCAGGCCGAGCAAGAAGAAGATGGTCATCTCGGCCATCTCGGTAAGGGTGTCAAAGAAGTGCGCCATCTCGACCTTGCCGGTGATGTCGCTCGCACCCAGCACAATGCCTGCCAGGTATACGGCTAAAAAGCCGTTGCCGCCCAGGTAGCTCGGCAGCGCGTAGGCGACGATCGCCACAGCGAATAAAAAGATAGTCTGCGCGCCCTCGGCCGTTGCGTGTGCGCGTTCAATCAGGCGGCTGGATGTCCAGCCGATGGCAAGGCCCAGCCCCACGCCCAGGATAATCTGCTTGGCCAGCAGTACGGGAATGTCGATGTCGCCGCCCGCCGCGAGGGTCGCGAGCACTGCGGTGAGCATGTAGGCGACGGGGTCGTTGGAGCCCGATTCGACCTCGAGCAGCGAGTCGGTGCCGTCCCTCAGCGACAGGTTGTGCTCGCGCAGCACGCTAAAGACGCTGGCCGCATCGGTCGATGCCACGACCGAGCCCAGCAGCAGGCCGCCGATCCAGTCGAAGCCCAGTGCGAAGTGCGCAAAGGTGCCCGTGATGCCGGCGGTGGCGATAACGCCGAGGGTGCTCAGCAGTACCGCGGGCGCGGCGACGGGTTTGGCACGGTCGATGTTGGTGTTAAAGCCGCCGTAGAACATGATGAACAGCAGCGCCGTACTGCAGACGGTTTCGGTGAGCGCGTAGTCGCTAAAGTCGATGTGCGCCGGCCCGTTGACGCCCAACAGCATGCCAAGCGCGATAAAGATGAGCAGGGTGGGGAAGGGGAGCTTTTTGCCGACGGGTTTGATGGTCAGACACAAAATGATGACGAGGCCGATAAAGAGAAGTATCTGGTTCATGGATAGTGTCCGCTCCTGGGTGGCTGGCGTGGCACGGTCAGTTGTCTGCGGTTATTTGTACCCAAAGATGGTGGGTTTATGGGGCCGAGCCGCGGGCGTTCGCATTATCGACACGAGGCGGGGGGCGCGGGCGGTGCTGGTTGGGGCGTTGGTGCTGGTGGCGCGGTGTTTTCGGGGTGTGCGGGCGGCCGCTTGTGACCGTTGGCAGCGGTGGCACTTTCCAGCTTTATTGCAACGGAGTACAATGGGTAACGTTTAAGTTCAACTTGAAGTTTTAGTCGTGGCATCGGGCTTCGGCCGTAATGCAGGGAAAGGCGTTCCATGGCGATCTATGTGACATCTGATGCTCACGGGCACGTGCGCGCGCTGGACGAGGCCCTTTCCAAGATCTCGCTGACGTCCGACGACACGCTGTACGTGCTAGGCGACATGATCGACCGCGGTCCCGATCCGGTCGGCGTCATTAACTTGGTACGGTCGCTGCCCAACGCTCGCGTGCTTAAGGGCAACCACGAGCAGATCATGCTCGACGCGATCATTGGCCAGGACCCGCTCGATGCCGAGACCTGGGATATCAATGGCGGTTGGACCACGCGTCAGCAGCTCAACGAAATGGAATTTGAGGCATACGAGGGGCTGGTGCGCTGGGCTGCCGCCCTGCCGCTCTACGCGGTGGTCGAGACTGCCGAGCGACCGTATCTGCTGGTGCACGCCGGCGTTCAGACCGAGGCGGCGCGTGCGTTTTTGCTTGAGCATGGTGTCGATTGCGGCGACGGCAGGGGAGCGGTCGATGCCGATAGCGAGCTGCTGCAGCAAATGCTCGCCGTGCAGTCGTCCGATGACTTGCTGTGGATTCGTCACGGCTACTGGGATGCCCCGACGGGGCTGCTTTCTGCCGAGGGCAAGGGCCCGGTCGTGGTGAGCGGCCACACGCCCACGGTGTCGCTGGGGCGTTATTGCGAGGTTGGCGGCCTGGCAGGGCTCGATGAGGAGTCGGGCCGCGGGCGGATGGTGCGCTTGGGTGGCGAGGATACCGCCGGCGTGCCCGATCGCATCGATATCGACTGTGCGGCGGCCACCGGTTCCGAGTTCGGCCGCGTGGGCATCCTGCGCCTGGACGACGGGGCGGAGTTTTATGCGAACATCAACCCGGGCGAATAATCGCTGCAAAGGGTAGCTAATTTGGGACGGGGCCTTTTTGACTACTTTTGCCCTTCTGCCCGCTAATTGATTTTTCTGGGACGGGGATTAAATAATCATTTGGCCGCCCGCTGGCTAAGTGAGTAGACTTTTTTGGAAATGCCGAGCACTCAACATGTTCGCCTCAATAAAACCGCAGGTCACAGACTTGTGCTTTGTCGGTGTGGTCGGGGATTCGGTAAAAGTCTACTCACTTAGTTTTGCGTGATGCATATTGTCCGCAACGAGACCCCAGCCGGGGTGATTCCATCGCAAATTCCGGTGACCGGGGGCAGCTAATTAGGCGCCGTATGGGTTGCGGTCGCGTTCGATGCGTTGGCGGATGTGGGCGTACTCGACAATCAGCAGCACCAGCAGCAGGGCCATGATAGCCAGGTAACTCACGACGGCGCCCATCAGGCCCAGCAGGTTGATCAGGATCACCGGGAGCACCACGCTCACGGCAAAGCAGATGAGGTAAATCTTGGTGACGTCGCCGGCGTGGCGTAGCACCGTGATAATGGCGTAGATAAAATCGATGGCCGCGGTTACGCCGCCGGCGACGACCATCAGCAGCGCCAATGTGCGGTAGCGCTCAAAGCTGAGGCCGTACATAAAGCTCATGATGGGGATGCCAGGGCCTTCCATAAACGCGGCGCATGCGCCGGTGATGACCACGATCAGCGCCATGACGGCGACAATAATTAAGTCAAAACGGCGGCGTTTGCGCGGGTTCGCCCAAATGCTCGACAGACGCAAAAGCTGCGGTTTATAGACAAATCCAATGCTCAGCAAAATAGCCTGCGCCGGAAAGAACAGGGCATTAAAGTACAGCTGATATTTGTAGGCCAGCGTGCCTTCCATCACAAACTTGGGCATGCTCTCGATGAGGTTGAACAGGAACAGTGCGCCAAAGAGCGGGGCGCACTGGACAAACAGGTGGCCGACCTCGCGCAGACTCACGCGACGCGATTTTTCGGTTTCGAGCAGGGCCAGCGGCGCGGTGACCAGCACGAGCGAGACGATGGCGGTGACACCCATGGCCATGGCCGCGATGGGCATGCTGCGCGTAAGGAACAGCGCCACGCTAAAGACCGCGATGACGCCGACGGAGCGCAGCGTTTGGCTCATGCCGGCCAGGTAGAGTTTATCGGCCTGCTGCAGGCGGCCCTCGTACACGTCCGCCACGCCGTCGATCACCTTATACAGGTAGACGCCCAGGCTGATCGTTGCCATCTGCGCGTCGTAGCCGCGGGCACTGCTGTATGCAAGGCCGCAGGCCAGCGCGAATGCTCCGCAAAGCCAGCGGTTGAGCTGGTAGGAGGCAAAGGACGCCTTCTCGTCGATGTCCGAGACCTGAAAATTGCGCACGCCGTAGTTGCACGCGATCATGATGAGCGTGCCGGTGACAAACGCAATGGAGAACTTGCCGGCTTCCTCGGCGCCCACGAGCTGCGTGGACACGATGGTGAGCAGAGGAAACGCCATGCCCCATACGGCGGTGCCCAGGGTATTCCAAAGGTAGTCGCGACGGGTGGCATGATCTTCGTACTCGGCTTCTTGCGTGGAGAAGCCGCCGCCGTAGACGGCTCCGAGCAGGCGGTTCCACCAGGCATTGACCATGCGGTGGATGGGGCCGGGCTGGCGATCGCGCTCGCGGCGACGGCGTGTGGCCTGGTTGCTGTCGGGACCGCCGGCGTTACGCTGGCTTAGCTCTTGGATTCGTGCGAGCTCCTCGGCGGTGTGCGATGCGGGGAACAGGCCGTTCTCGATGCGTCCGCCCTGCCCGTGCGCCCCGCCCGATACGGTGGGGTCGGTGACGCCGTTGCGGCGGGCGATGGCGCGGCGGATGCTATCGAGGGGCGTGATGCTCAAGGCGGAGTCCTTTCTATTGCTGCGCTCTAGTATAGACGCGGCGGTGTTTGCTCGTGTTTTTGAACGGATTGTTCAATATTTCGGCAGGCGGCAGAAAATTGTCGGTAAGCGTGCGGTATCCTGTTCAAGTTTTATGACACCCCCGATGCCGCCCTCGCGGTACCAAGGAGCTTTTACCCATGGACGTCGCCGCATTTTTGCTGGCTCTTGTGCCTATCATCTGGCTTGTCGTGATGCTGCTGTGCTTTAAATGGCCGGCCTGGAAAGCCGCGATTGGTTCGTTTGTTCTTTCGTGCGTGCTCGCCTTTGCGTGGTGGCATTTGCCGGTGGCGCAGATAGCCACGGCCTCGCTCGAGGGCTTTTTGATGGCGCTGTGGCCCATCGTGTTGGTGATTATCGCCGCCGTCTTTACGTATAACCTCTGCGTTCGCACGGGCGCCATGGACGTGATCGGCAGCATGATCACCTCCATCAGCAGCGATCGCCGTCTGCTGGCGCTGCTCGTGGCGTGGTGCTTCGGCGGCTTTATGGAGGGCATGGCTGGCTTTGGTACCGCTGTCGCCATTCCCGCCGGCATGCTCGTGGGCCTTGGTTTTGAGGCCGTGCCTGCCGTGCTGATCTGCCTGCTGGCCAACGGCGTGCCCACGCCCTACGGCTCCATCGGCATCCCCACGGTGTCCGTTGCCGACCTGGTGGGTCTGGATTCCCTGCACCTGGCGACCGTTCAGCTGGTGCAGCTCGCACCGTTCTTTGTGGTGATGCCGCTGCTCATCGTGTTGGTTGCGGGCCGCGTGACCGACGATCAAGGCGATGTTGCGAGCGTAGGCGAGCGCCTGCACGGCGTGGCCGGTATCGCGCTGCTCTCTGGCGCGTCCTTTGTCGGCGCTGCCCTGGTCGTCGCTATGTTTGTGGGCCCCGAGCTTGCCGTGGTCGTGGGCTCCATCGTGTCGCTCGCGCTGACCGCCGCGCTTGCCATGCGCGCCGAGAAGTCCGGTCACCTGGACGCGCGCTTTCACATGAATATCGAGGCCGGTGAGCAGCTCACCGCTAAGTCGGCGCTTTCTGCCTGGTCGTGTTTCATCCTGATTTTTGTACTGCTGTTGGGTACGTCCAACCTGGTGCCCGCCGTGCATGCCGCGCTTGCGCCCTTTGCGAGTCGCGTGCAGGTGTATTGCGGCGAGAACCCCGGCACGCTCACGTTTTCGTGGATTAACACGCCGGGTGTTTGGATCTTCCTGGCCGCGTTTATCGGCGGCGCCATTCAGGGGGCTTCGCCGCGCATGATGGGCGAGGTGCTGGCCGCGACTGTGAAGCAGATGATGCCGACGGTAATCACGATGCTTTCGGTGCTGGGCTGTGCCAAGGTGATGGGCTATGCGGGCATGATCTCTTCGATCAGTGCGTTCTGCATTGCCGTCGCCGGTGGTCTGTACCCGATTCTGGCCCCGTGGATCGGTGCCGTCGGTGCGTTCGTGACCGGTTCGGGCACATCGTCGGGCATGCTGTTTGGTCCCATTCAGAGCCAGGCCGCTTCGGCGCTGGGTGTGAGCGACTACTGGATGGTTGCGCTGAACGCCCTGGGTGTCGCCGCCGGCAAGATGATCTCGCCGCAAACGCTCGCGATTGGCCTTGCCGCCGTGCACGTGCGCGGTAAGGACGCCGAACTCCTGGGTGCAGTGCTGCCCTACGCCGTCGGCATGCTGGTCCTCATGAGCGCCATCGCCATGCTCGGCCAAGGCCTGCCACTGTAGCCGGCACTCTGGGAACGTCCCTAAGTGCCGGCATCTAGGGACACTCCTTGGTTGTTGCCTGTTCATAAGTGTCCCCAACGATTAGTCGATTAAGAACGTCCCCAATGACCAGGCCGCTTGCCTGCGATTTTTGACCGTTGGGCGGGCGCTTCGCCGTTGCCGCAAAAACGTTTTTGCATATCGGGTACAACGGGCTTTACGTGAGTAAAGTGCGCGCCGCGTCCACGTGTCGCGTTTTTAAAGGAGGCCCCATGCCTGGTGTTACCCCTGCAGAAGTTCTGTCCAACTTTGGCATTACGCTGGTCGAAGACCCCGCCGAGAACCAGCCCCGTCTGCTGGTCGATCTACCCGCCGCGGAGCTCGTCGAGCACGCTATCCGCCGCGAAGAAGGTCGCATGGCATCCAACGGCGCGCTGGTGATCGAGACGGGGGAGCGCACCGGCCGTTCCCCCAATGACCGCTTTATCGTCGACACCCCCGATGTTCACGACAAGATCGCCTGGGGCGCCGTCAACCGCCCTCTTTCGATCGAGAGCTACGAGACCATCAAGGCCGGTATCGTCGACTACCTCAACGAGCGCGACGTGTTCGTCACCCGCGGCATGGCCGGCACCGACCGCAACCATACGCGTCGCCTGCTCGTCGCCTGCGAGCGTGCCAGCCAGGCGCTGTTCATTAAGCAAATGCTCGCCCGTCCGCTCGCCCGCGAAATCGCGCGCACCGGCGAGCCGGACTTCTGCGTGCTCGCCGCGCCGGGCTACCAGTGCGATCCCGCCATTAAGGGCCTCAACTCCAGCGCCGCCGTGGTCATTAACTTCCAGGAGCGCGTGATTCTGGTTGCCGGCACCGGTTACTCCGGCGAAATCAAAAAGTCCATCTTCAGCGTCATGAATTACCTACTGCCCGTCGAGGACGACGTGCTACCCATGCACTGCTCGGCCAGCATGGATCCCGTCACGCACGAGACGGCCGTGTTCTTTGGCCTTTCCGGCACGGGCAAGACCACGCTTTCGGCCAACCCCACGCGCCTGCTGATCGGCGACGACGAGCACGGCTGGTCCGACATGGGCATCTTCAACATCGAGGGAGGCTGCTATGCCAAGTGCGAGGGCCTGGACGCGTTCCATGAGCCCGAGATCTTCAACGCCGTCCGCTTTGGCGCCATCTGCGAAAACGTGGTGCTCGATGAGAATCGCAAGCCTAACTATGATGATGTCTCGATCACGCACAACACGCGCGTGGCCTATCCCGTCGAGCACATTCCCAACGCGTGGACCAAGGGCATGGGCACCACCCCGAGCGTTGTGCTGTTTTTGACCTGTGATGCCTTTGGCGTGCTGCCGCCCATCTCGCGCCTGACGGCCGACGCCGCCATGTATCACTTTGTGACGGGCTTTACGGCCAAGATCCCCGGCACCGAGGTCGGCGTCACCGAGCCCACGCCCACGTTCTCCTCGCTGTTCGGAGAGCCGTTTATGCCGCTCGACCCCATGGTCTACGCTAAGATGCTCGGTGAGCGTATCGCCGACGGTCGCACCCGCGTCTATCTGGTCAACACTGGCTGGATTGGTGGCGGTTATGGCGTGGGCCATCGAATCGAGCTTGCATACACGCGCGCCCTGGTGGCCCGCGCCCTCGACGGTACCATCGAGGACAGCGAGTTCGTGCACGACGATATCTTTAACGTCGACATTCCCACCACGTGCCACGGTGTGCCCGACGGCATCCTGGTGCCGCGCCAGTACTGGCAGAGCACCGCGCGCTACGACGAGGCTGCGCACAACCTGGCGGTGATGTTTGAGGAGAACTTCGAGAAGAAGTACTCGCACCTGCCCGAGTCCGTCAAAGCCGCCGGCCCGCACGCCCAGGTGTCCGCCGAGGCCCGTCATCGCGGTCGCGGGTTGCTGGGACTCCGCCGCTAGCGCCGCCTTAGACCCAAAACCACCACGAAGGGGCCAGTGCGCCTTTGTGGTGGTTTTGCTCGCGCAGATGACTCGGGTTACAATACGCCTGACATATCGTCCCCTTCTCCGGATGGGGACAGCGTAAGCGCTCTTGTGGCGGCACCGTAGGACTTTGAAGGTGGCCGCTGTGAGAGCGCTTTTTGTTTAGGCGCTCGCGTTGGCGCGAATCGTGAAGGGAGCACGTATGAAGAGCTTTATTGCCGAGGATTCATTTTGGGAGTTGTTTCCGCAGGCGGCGATTGGAGTTGTGGTCGTGGAGGGCATGAAACCCGCGGCTCAGATTCCCCAGGAGGATGTGGATGCGATCGCCGCGCTGCTTGACCGCGCTAACATCGATGCGGAGCGCCACCTGACCAGCGATACCATCAGCGAGAACGCGCCGGTCAAGGCATGGCGCGAGGCCTATCGTCTGTTCAAGACCAAAAAGGGCGCGCGTTGCTCAATCGAGAACCTGCTCAAGCGCGTGCTCAAAGGCAAGCCGGTGGGCCACATTACGCCCGCGGTGGACATCTACAACACGGTGTCGCTGACCTACGCGCTGCCCGTGGGAGGCGAGGATTTGCATGCGATCGAGGGAGACCTTCGCTTGAAGGTGACCGACGGTGGCGACGCGTTCTTGCCGCTTGGCGAGGAAGCGGATGACCCGACGCTGCCCGGAGAGCTGGCCTACATCGACGATGCGGGCGCCGTATGCCGCTGCTGGAACTGGCGCGACGGCGTTCGAACGGCTCTGTCCGACGATTCGGCCGACGCGTTCCTGGCGATTGAATGTGTTGAGCCCGAGCGAATGGGGGACTGTCAGGCCGCGATCGATCGCTTAGCCGAGCTGCTTGAGCGGTATTTGGGGGCGACGGTTGTCGTTAAGACGCTTGTGACCCGCGACAATCCCCGCGTGGAGCTGTAGCAACTTCTGCAAATCATACTCGCCGGTCAAAACCACCACAAAGGTGCCTGTCCCCTTTGTGGTGGTTTTTATGTTGATGAGTTAACAAATAGGGCGTGCGGGGCTTGCGGTCGCTGGGTACGGCTAAGATGTTTACCCGTTAGCATTATGCAAGCGAAAGGCGGTCGTCTCCCATGCAACAGAGCGACGAGACACGTTTCGAGGACTTTGTCGGACTGATCAGCGGACTCTACAAGGAGATCCAGCGCATTAAGACATCTGAGGGCGCAAGGCTGGGCCTTAAGGGCTCCGACATCATGTGCCTGTACTATCTTGAGCGCAGCAAGGACGGCCTGACTGGTGCCGACCTCGCCCGCATGGCTGGCGTGACCCGCGCTGCCGTCTCGCGCACGCTGGCGCATCTGGAGGAGGGCGGCTACGTCGAAGTCGACGATTCGGGCGATGCCGCCGTTAAGTATCGCGCCCCGGTTCGCCTGACCACGTTGGGCGGCGAGAGCATGAACGAGGCCGATTGCATTATTCGTGAAGTGCTCGACACCACCGGCAAGGCCATGGGCGTGGAGCAGCGTGAGCAGATGTATGCGTCGCTGCGTACGATTCTCAACACCTTGCGCGAGCTGTAGGGCCGCCTAGGCATTTGCTTCCCATTAACAACTGCATCGTCCCGTTTGAGCGCGTATACCGTGCCGGGGCATTGCTGTCAAAATTCCCTGCGCGGGACCTGCGCAAGAAAGGATTCGCTATGTCCGTCCGCATTATTACCGATTCCGCAAGCGATATGTCGCCGGCCGAGCACCCGGCACTGGACGTTTTGCCGCTGTCCGTCACCTTTGGCACCGATGTGTACATGGATGGCGTCGACATCGATCACCAGCGCTTTTACGAGATGCTCGTGGAGCGCGATGAGCTGCCCAAGACCGGCCAGGTCAACCCGTACGCGTTCTCGCAGGCTATCGCCGAGATTCGCGAAGCCGGCGATGAGGCTGTGATTATTACCGTGGGCGCTAAGCTGTCGGGCACCAATCAGAGCGCCCGTACCGCACTAGCCGAGGCGCCGGGCGGCGATGTGTACGTGGTTGATAGCAACAACGTCACCCTGGGTGAACGCATTCTGGTTGAGTATGCGCTGCGCTTGGTGGACGAGGGCCGTAGCGCGGCCCAGATCGCGGCGGCGGTCGAGGCCGTGCGCGACCGCGTGGTGGTTATCGGCCTGCTCGAGACGCTGGAGTACCTGGTGCGCGGCGGTCGCCTGTCTGCTGCTGCCGGCGCCGTGGGTACGCTGCTCAACGTAAAGCCCGTGGTAGCTGCCGAGGACGGTCTGATTGTGCAGCTGGGAAAGGCGCGCGGTTCCAAGAACGGCCGCAACCTGCTGAACCAAAAGGTTGAGCAGGCGGGCGGCGTCGACTTCTCCATGCCGCTGGCGCTGGGCTATACGGGCCTTTCGGACGCGGTGCTCAAGAAGTATATCGAGGACAGTGAGGCACTGTGGGCCGGCCATGCCGAGAGCGAGCTGCCCATCCACACCATTGGCGCCACCATCGGCACCCACGTGGGTCCCGGCGCCGTAGCCGTAGCCTTCTTCCGCCCCGCCAACTAACTTACCTGCCAAAAAGGGACAGGTTTATTTTGGCAGGTTTTATCTCGGCAAACGCTGTCTGCCATGTCATGTGATCCCTCGGGGACGGTGGGGTTGCGGACCATCGGCCGCATGGAGGCCGCAAATGATCTGCAGCCTCGCCGTCCCCGAGGGACATTTGCTTTATGCTTTTGCGGGCGGAAAGGAGCGGGCGATGGCGTCTGAGAGCTTTTTTGAGCGGGTATACGAGGTGGTCGAGCAGATCCCCGAAGGGATGATCGCCACGTATGGTCAGGTGGCGCTGCTTGCCGGTTGTCCACGAAGTGCGCGGTATGTGGGGTATGCCCTGCATAGCAATCCGCGCCCCGGCGAGATTCCCTGTTATCGCGTGGTGTTTGCCGACGGTCGCATATGCGAGGGTTTTGCCTTTGGCGGCCCAGATGCTCAACGCGAACTTCTGCTGGGGGAGGGCGTGACGTTTACCGATCCCATGCATGTTGATCTGGCCGCCTGTCGCTGGCCTGCCGGTCTTTAGCGACGGGCTATGTCAAAACCACCACAGAGGTGCCTGTCACTTTGTGGTGGAACGCTGGCGCTGCGACGTTTCCCCAGATAAAACCTACCAAAATTAACATCCCTTTTTGGTAGGTTTACCGGGGCTAACTTATGGAGAAGCTATGATGGGGCATATTGACGCTACAAAGTAAACCACGGTGAACTATATTATATTCAGCAACGGAGCGGGCAATAGGCGATGAAAAAGCCTGCCCTGTTGAGTTTGATTCGCATTCCTCCCCTCTGTGCGATTCAACGGTGTACTTCGGGAACGGGCCCGCTGGCAACTGACTGCCGGCGGGCCCGTTCCTGTTTATCGGGGGAGTGCGGTGGCCGGAGCCGAACCGGTCGGGCACCAAAAAAAGGCGGACGCCGTAGCGTCCGCCCTATAGCAATCGAAAGCTCAAGCCAGCAGATCGGTCTAGTACACCATGCCCATGGCGTCCCGAACTTCGGCCAGGGTCTGCTCGGCGATCTCGTTGGCGCGACGGTTGCCCTCGTGCAACACGTCCTTCACATAGTCCAGATCGTTCTCGTAGCGCTGGCGACGCTCGCGGATCGGCGCGAAGTACTCGTTGACGGCCTCGGTCACGTACTTCTTGAGCTGGCCGGAGCCGCCCATGCCAATCTCCTCGGCAATCTCGACCTCGGAACGGCCGGTGCAGATGGCGGCCGTCGAAAGCAGGCCGGACACGCCGGGGCGGTTCTCGGGGTCGAACGTGATCATGCGCTCGGAGTCGGTCTGGCTCTTCTTGATGCGCTTGGCCGTCTCCTCGGCGGTCATCGAGATGTTGATGGCGTTGCCGTAGCTCTTGCTCATCTTGCGACCGTCCAGGCCGGGCAGCAGTGGGGTCTCGGACAGCAGCGCATCGACCTCGGGGAACACCTTGCCGTAGCGGTTGTTAAAGCGGCGGGCGATGGTGCGGGTGAGCTCGATGTGCGGCAGCTGATCGCGACCGACGGGCACCACATTGCCCTTGCAGAACAGGATGTCGCAGGCCTGGTGCACCGGGTAGGTGAGCAGAAGGCCGGTGAGCTCGTGGCCCGAGGCCTCCATCTCGGCCTTGACCGTGGGGTTGCGCGCCAGCTCAGCCTCGGACACCAGCGACAGGAACGGCAGCATGAGCTGGTTTGCGGCGGGCACGGCGGAGTGCGCGTAGATCATGGTCTTGTCGGGGTCGATTCCGCAGGCAAGGTAGTCCATCACCATGTTGTACACGTTGTCCTGGATGTGCTCGGTGGTGTCGCGGTCGGTGATGACCTGGTAGTCGGCGATGAGCACGTTGGTCTTGGCGCCCATGTTCTGCAGCTCGACGCGGCCCTTGAGGGTGCCAAAGTAGTGGCCCAGGTGCAGACGGCCGGTGGGGCGGTCGCCGGTAAGCATGGTGAACTTCTCGGGCGTCTTGGCCAGGCCCTCGCGAATGGCGTTGCTCTTTTGCAGCGCGACTTCGTAGCTGTTCTCGTTTGGCATGATTGCTCCTAACGTATGTTCATGGGTCAAGATGATAACGCGTTTATTGGAGGGTCGGGGCGTAAGTAAGCGAGGGGCGGGGGAGAGGTGGCTTGCACGATGGGCACGGGGCTGCGCATGGTCAGCGGCGCCCGGGCACATCCTCGGCAGCTTACCCTAGAGCTTGTGGTGGCGCTCTTCCTTACATTCCTCGGCTGCCTGCTCCTCCTGCTTAAAGGCGGGGTCGTCGGGGGTGACGAGCTCGTCCTCGTGCGTGCGCTTGTTGTAATGGTGGCGCAGCACGGGCTCAAACAGATGCAGATGCTTGGCGAAGGCAGCCGAGCCAATGGCGAGCACGGTAAAAATGAGCACGCGCATGGGCACCTCGACCTGATTGATGGCGGCGGCGCCGGCCGAAAGCATGATGCACCAGGCATAGATGAGCAGCACGGCCTGTTTTTGGTTGTAGCCTTCTTGGATCAGGCGGTGGTGGATGTGGCCCTTGTCGGCCTGTCCGATGCTAATGTGGGCGCGCTTGCGGCGCACAATGGCGCTAAACGTGTCGATGATGGGCACGCCGGCAACGATGAGCGGGATGATAAGCGAGGTGAGTGCGGCGGTGCGGCTCACGTTGAGCAGCGAGATGGAGCCCAGCGCAAAGCCCAGAAGCAGCGACCCCGAGTCGCCCAAGAAGATGCTTGCGGGGTTGAAGTTGTAGTGCAAAAAGGCCAGACAGGCGCCAAAGAGCGCAATAGAGAGCGCGGCGGCGTCGATGCGGCCCGAGAGCACGGCCATCGAAAACATGGTGAACGACGCGATGCCGCAGATGCCCGTGGCCAAGCCGTCGAGGCCGTCGATGAGGTTAATGATGTTGGTGAATGCCACCAGATAGATCACGGTGATGGGGTAGGCGAGCCATCCGAGCATGATCTCGCCGGGGGCAAACGGGTTGACGATGACGCCGATTTTTAGGCCGCCGATACAGGCGATAAGCGCGGCGAGGACCTGTCCGGCCAGCTTTTGCTTGGGCTTGAGCTGGAAGACGTCGTCGATAGCGCCGGTCGCAAAGATGACGGTAAAGGAGAGCGCCAGCATGGGATAGCTAATGTGAAGGCGCGGGTGCGGCACCAAAACGGGCGGCCAGCCTAGGTGCCAGGTGCCTAGGATTTGCACAGTGCAGGCGACGACCAGGCCCAAAAACACCGCCGCTCCGCCCAAACGTGGGATGGGCCTGGTGTTGATGCGGCGCTTAGAAGGATAGTCGACGGCATCGAGCTTAATTGCCAAGCGCTTGACCAGGGGCACCGCGAGGAAGGTCGTGATAAAGGCCGCCGCTGCCACGCATAGGTACGGTATGTAGCTCGGGGATGAAGCCATGAATCTAAAAACCGCCAAGCGTCGAAGGAAAAGGTCAGAAGAACGCCATGCGCAAAGGGCATAGCCATACCATAATACTCGACCAAGGGGGGTGCATGTAATTGCACGCAGCGATAATCACGCGCTTACCAGATATTGGGATGTTGTCGATGGCTTGTCGGGATGCCGGCGGGGATCCATATGGACTGTAATGGCGATTTTCGGCAAAAGAAAACCACCCCCCACGTTACGAAAATGAACCCACCTAAAACAGGTGGGTGCCCTCATCGACTGTTCCAGCGTCCTTAACAACGAAGGATACCTGTACTAGGCACGACTGTGTGGGCTCCCTAAATAAACGCGACGGTTCACCCAGTTGCTCCGCGGGGGGCGGAATACCTACATCATAAAGCGGCACTTTGTGGATTCCAGTCTTGACATTACAAAAATCGTGTCGGACGATTACGGCGCCTTAGGGACGGAGTCGTCTACGCGGCCTGGCCCTTTACGTTTGAGCTGCTGAATCGTTGTTTTGGAGCATGTTTTTATGCCGACGTCGTTGACCGAACTTTTTTCGCCCGCCTGCCATTTGTGTCCGCGCCGTTGCGGTGCGGCGCGCGATGAGGGCGCGCGCGGCGTATGCGGTGCTAACGACACGCTCAGGGTGGCCCGCGCGGCGCTTCATATGTGGGAGGAGCCGCCTATCTCGGGTGAGGCCGGTTCGGGCACGATCTTCTTTAGCGGCTGCTCGCTTAAATGTATCTACTGCCAGAACCACGAGATCTCGACCGGCAATTTTGGCCTTGAGATTTCGCCTGAGCGCCTGGTCGAGATTATGCTGGAGCTGCAGGACCAGGGTGCCAACAACATCAATTTGGTGACGGCGACGCACTATGCGCACCTGTTGCCTGCTGCGATCGCCGCGGCACGGACGCGCGGGCTGGTCATCCCGATCGTCTACAACACGAGTGGTTACGAGCGCGCGAGTGCCGTGGCGGCGCTGGGCGACCTGGTCGATGTGTGGCTCACCGACTTTAAATATGCCGATGCCGGGCTTGCGCAGTCGCTTTCTCATATTAAGGACTATCCGCGCGTGGCCGTGTCGGGTCTGGCCCAGATGGCGCGCGAGATCGATCGCCGCGGGGGAGAGCTGGTGGACGAGGGCGGGCTCATGAAGCGCGGCATCATCGTGCGCCATCTGGTGCTGCCGGGACATGCAGACGATTCATGCCGCGTGCTGGACCTGGTGTGGCAGACGGTGGGCGACGTGCCGATCTCGGTCATGAACCAGTACACGCCCAATGCGCTCATGCGAGAGCAGGGCGGCGACCTGGCGCGCGCCGTGACGCGCGAGGAGTACGAGCAGGTACTCGACCATGCCGACGACCTGGGCTTTACGACGATGTTTTGGCAAGAGGGCGGCGCGGTAGACGAGAGCTTTACCCCAGCGTTCGACACCACCGGCGTCCTCACCAGCGCAAAGTAGTGCGTTCGCCGATGATTTTTCTGGGACGGGGATTAAAAAATCATCGAGCGAATGGTAGTCAAAAAAGCCGCGCCCCAAAAAGACTGGTTATTGGGCGTTGACAGTTGGCGAGCCGTAGGTAAAATATCGACTTGTCCTGGGGACGTAGCTCAGTTGGGAGAGCGCTGCCGTCGCATGGCAGAGGCCGAGGGTTCGACTCCCTTCGTCTCCACCCTTGGATTTGATAAGCCGCTGACATTGTGTCGGCGGCTTTTTTTAAAAGAAAGGGCTGTACCATGGCCGAGCTTGAGTCCCAACCATTGTCCGACGAGGAGCGCGCTGAGTTGGAAGAGCTCCGCGCCGAGAAGGCCCGCCGCGAGGCTCGGGAAGAGGCCCGTCGCGAGCGTGAGGAGCTGGCTGCCCTGCGTGCCGAGCGTGCGAAGGCCGAGGAGGTCGCCGCGAACGCCGCATCCGCATCGGCGCCCGCGCCTGCACCCAAGCCCGCTGCTGCGAAGCCTGCACCTGCCGCGCCCAAACCTCAGCCTAAAAAGGCCGCTCGTCCCAAGTCCGACGAGCCCAAGTCGAGCCGTGACGAGATGACCTTTGCCCAGCGCATGGTTACCTCCAAGGAGCCTACGGGCGAGAACGAGATCCCTGGCATGGCGCCGGCTCAAAAAATCATCATTGTCCTTGCCCTCATCGCGTTTGTCATCTTTATGGGCTACACGATCCTGACCAGCATGGGCCTGCTCTAACCGATTTGCATCGGGCGTCATGTCCGCATCCTCTGCTCTCGTCTAACCCTCAAATTCTGTACCACACATCCGAAAGGTCGCCCCATGGCTTTGACCGACATCTCGCATCCCACCGACATTGCAATGCTCACCGATCTGTACGAGCTCACTATGGCCCAGGGCCTGTGGGAGAGCGGCAAGGCCAATGAGCAGGGTTGTTTTACCGCGTTTTACCGCGACCATCCCTTTGGCAGCGCCTATGCCGTCATGTGCGGCACCGCCGAACTGCCCGAGCTGGTCGAGAATCTGCGCTTTACGCCCGAGGACATCGACTACCTCGCCTCGCTCCAGGCCCCTGCCGGCGGCGCGATGTTCAAACCTGGATTCCTCGACTACCTGCGCGATTTTCGTGCGCATGTAAACATCGACGCCGTGCCCGAGGGCGAGCTCGTCTTTCCGCGCGAGCCCATGGTGCGCGTCACCGGCCCCGCGCTGGAGTGCCAGCTGCTCGAGACGGCGCTGCTCAACATCGTCGGGTTCCAGACGCTTGTCGCCACCAAGACGGCGCGCGTGGTGCTCGCCGCCGACGGTCGCCCCGTGGCGGAGTTTGGCCTGCGCCGAGCCCAGGGTCCCGATGGCGGCCTGGCCGTTGCGCGCGCGAGCTACGTTGCCGGCTGCTCCTCTACGTCCAATGTGCTCGCCGGCCGCCGCTACGGTATTCCCGTCTTTGGCACGCATGCGCACAGCTGGGTGATGAGCTTCGATTCCGAGCTCGAGGCCTTCCGCGCATTTGCCAAGTCGAGCCCCAAGAACTGTACGCTGCTCATCGACACCTACGATGTACGCGAGGGCTGCGAGCATGCCATTACGGTTGCCAAGGAGATGGAGGCGGTGGGCGAGCGCCTGTCGGCTATTCGCATCGACTCGGGCGACCTCGCCAAGCTGTCCAAGTATGTCCGCGGCCGTTTTGATGCTGAGGGCCTGCCCTATGTGGGGATCTCGGTTTCCAACGATCTTGATGAGTACACGATTCAGTCGCTGCTCGACCAGGGCGCGCCCATCGACAGCTTTGGCGTGGGTACCAAGCTCGCGACCTGCTATGACCAGCCGGCGCTGGGCGGCGTGTACAAGCTTTCCGCCCGCCGTGCGAGCGAGGCAGATCCATGGACGCCGGTGGTCAAGCTCTCCGAGCAGCCCTACAAGCGCACGATCCCGGGTGTGCAACGCGTGCGCCGTTATTACGACGGCTTTGGCGGCCCGGTCTGCGACATGATCTACGACGAGGACCATCTGGCGGGGGAGGGCGCCGCGCGCGGCAATACCCTCGTGGCCGTGAATGATGCCGCCCTGGTGACTGACGTGTCCGAACTTGAGTATCGCGAGCTGCTGGTGCCGATCGTGCGCGATGGCAGTGCGGTGGCTCCGCGTGAGAGCATCCAGGACGCGCGCGAGCGCTGTGCTTGGGCACTCGATCATCTGGACGCAGCTTTCAAGCGCTTCCTGTACCCGCAGACCTATGTGGTGGGCATGGAGCAGGGCCTGGCTCAGGTGCGCGACGAGCTCGTGCGCAAGAACATGGCCGCGGCCTCTGCCTTTCCCTGGGCTCACTAATTCCTTGGGCGGTAGGGGCGAGTCACGCTCCCTTGGCCGCCAGCTCGGCCGTTCGCTGAACAGTTGATTGGTTTGACGTATGACGACTTCTTATAAAACGATGGTGGTAAAGATCGGTTCGTCCACGGTGGTGGGTGCCGATGGCAAGGTCAACCGCGCCTTTATCGGCGGACTTGCCGATCAGGCCGCAGCGCTGCGCAAGCTCGGCTGGCGTCTGGTCGTGGTGAGCTCGGGCGCTATCGCCTGTGGCTATCCCGTGTTGGGTTTCGACCGCAAGCCGGTCGGCGACCTGCCGAGCCTGCAGGCCTGCGCCTCGGCCGGCCAGTGCATCATCTCGTCGGCCTACGACGAGGAGTTCCATGCGCGCGACCTGCTCACCTCGCTCGTGCTGCTCACGCGCCACGATACGGCCCGCCGCACGTCCTACCTGCACGCGCGCGACGCCCTGCTGCGCCTGGTTGAGCTGGGCGTGGTGCCGGTCGTCAACGAGAACGATACCGTCACCGTCGACGAGATCAAGTTTGGCGACAACGACACGCTGGCGGCGCTTGTGAGCTGCCTGGTTTCTGCCGATCTGTGCGTGACGCTCTCGGACATCGATGGTCTCTATACTGCCAATCCGCATGAGGACCCCACGGCCGAGTTTGTTCCTGTCGTGCATAAGATCGATGCCAAGATTATCGCCTCGGCAGGCGATTCTTCGACTTCGGTGGGCACGGGCGGCATGATCACCAAGATTCGCGCGAGCCGCATCCTGATGACGGCGGGTATTCAGAGCGTGATTTGCTCGGGTGAGGAGCCCGATGCGCTCGTGCGCCTCGCCCGCGGCGAGGGCGTGGGCACGCTGTTCGATCCGCCGGCGGAGCGTCTGGACATCGCACCCCGCAAGCTGTGGATCGCACTGGGCGACAAGGCGCATGGCTCGGTGACGGTTGATGATGGTGCTGCGAAGGCGCTGGTCAGCCGTGGCTCTTCCTTGCTTGCGGTGGGTATTCGCGAGGTCGATGGCCAGTTTGCCGAGGGCGATGTGCTCGATGTGTGCGATCCGAGCGGTATGGTCGTCGCCCGCGGTATCGCCGAGGCCGATTCGGACGTGCTGGAACTTGCTGCCGGTCGCCGCCAAGACCAGATTGCCAGCAACCGCCTGCTGGCAGACCTGGCCGAGAAGCCGGCGATACACAGGGATAACTTGATCGTATTTGCATAACCAATTGACGCTGCAAACGCCCCTAAGCGGCAATCTGACGTTCAATCGTCGGGCATGACCAAAAGGTCAATGCCCTCCTCTTTCACGTCACCTTGCTCGCTTAGGGGCGTTTTCGCTTTCCGTCCTCTACCTGCGGCATTGTCGTTGCCGGCACTTGTTCGGCACTTGGGGACGTTCCTTTTGTGCCGGCAGGTGGGGACTCTCTTTAGTTAGAAGATCCGGCGCAGGTCTCCGCGGTTGAGTGCTTCGTCGAAGAGGCGCTTGAACACCACGCTGCCGTGCAGGCCGTCGTGCTCGAACTCGTTGGTTACCCAGGCATGCGAGTTGCCCACGCGGCTGAGCGTGTCGAGCTGCAGGTCCGAATCCACGTACATGTCGTCGAAATACACCGCGGCCTGGAGCGGCACTTCGTTGCAGGCCAGGCGCTGCGGGTCGTAGATCTTGTCCCAGCTTGTGTCTTCCATCAGCAGGTCCATGGCGGGCTTGAAGGGCTTGAGCTCGGGCATCTGCTCGAACATCCACGGGAACATGGCCTCGCCGGTAAACATGAGCGGGCGCGCGAGGGTGTCGAACTCGGTGCGGTGAGCCTTCTCTTCAGCCGCGGTCCAGCCAATGGGCATAGTGTCACCGTCGGCGTATATGAACTCCTGCAGCGTCCAGTACAGCGGATTCGTGCGCGTGTTGGTGCGCTCGAAGGCGCGCATCAAAAAGCTGTCAGATACCGAGGCGTTGCAGGTCAGCGTGCCGTCGCCATCAACAAAAGCGTGATCGATAATCCAATGCATGCGTTCAAAGCTCGGCTTCATGCCAAAGTCGCTGCCCATGAGCTGTAGGCGCTCGACCGTCATCGGCGAGCCGTCGGGCAGCACGGGCTTCTGTGCCTCGAGCGCATCGGCCAGGGCTGCCACGCGCTCGACGTCGGCGGGGTAGCGGTCGTAATACTGCTGCGTCTTGGCGGCCATGCGCGGGAAGGTGTGCGCGTAGACCTCGCTGGCGCTCGCCGGCACGTGGGGGATGCCGCCGCAGGTAAAGCTCGCCGCCACGCCCTCGGGGAAGAGCGACAGATAGCTCAGCGTCAAAAAGCCGCCGTAGCTCTGGCCGAGCGTGACCCACGGCTTGCCGCCAAAGCCCACCAGGCGCAAGTACTCAAAATCGCGCACGATGGAGCTGGCGAGGTGGCGCTTGAGGAAGTCCGCCTGCGAGCGGGCCGCATTGGCGCCTGCTGCCTCGGCGCGATCGCCCAAGGCGGCAATCGTGCGCCCGTCCACGCAGCTACTGCGTCCGGTGCCGCGCTGGTCGGGAAGGACCACGCGGAAGTGCTTGACGGCCTCCTCGATCCAGCCGTCGCTTGTGGGCGACAGCGGACGCGGGCTCTCGCCGCCGGGGCCGCCCTGCAAAAACAGGAGCAGCGGCAGATCGTCGTTGATGCGGTCGGGCGCGCAAACCACGCGGTAGAAGAGCTTGATGCTCTCGGGCGCGCCGGCGATGGGTGCCGGCATAGCGCCGCGGCGTATGGTGCTGCCGACGGCCAGGAGCATCGGCTCCAGGCCGCGCCAGTCAAGGGGGACGTCGATGCTGTGGTCCTCGACGTAAAGGCCGGGGACGTGGTACGAAGTGATGAGGGCCATGTGAGTCTTCCGTTCGTTGCGGTGTTTCGGGTTGACCAATTCTACCGCCGCGGGCGAGGCCATGCGCAAATCGGCTACCATGGTTGCAAACTTCTAGGAGAAAGGGCCGCCCATGTCGGTCGATATAGCCACGTATGTCCACGATCTTGCCATTGCCGCCAAGGCAGCGTCGGCCTCGCTTGCCACGGCGAGCGATGAGCGGCGCCAGGAGGCCGTGCGCGCCATGGCCGCAGCACTGCGCAACGGTGTCGACTCCATCGTCGCCGCCAACGAGCTCGATATGTCCGCTGCGCGCGATGCGGGCACCTCAGCGGGGCTCCTCGATCGCCTGCTGCTGACGCCCGAGCGCGTCGAGGGCATGGCCGCCGGCCTGGAAAAGCTCGCCGAGCTGCCCGATCCCGTCGGCCGCGTGCTCGACCACCGCGTGCTTGCAAGCGGCGTGGACCTGACCCGTGTGAGCGTGCCGCTGGGCCTGGTCGCTATGGTCTACGAGGCGCGCCCCAACGTGACGGCCGACGCCGCGGGCATCTGCATCCGCACCGGCAACGCCTGCATTCTGCGCGGCGGCTCGCTGGCTTATCACTCGTGTGCCATGATCGCCGAGCTGCTGGCCGATGCGCTCGAGAGCAAGGGTTTCCCGCGCGAGGCCGTGTCGATGATCGAGTCCACCGACCGCGAGGCCACTGGCGAGCTCATGAAGCTCCGCGGCGTTGTCGACGTACTCATTCCGCGCGGCGGTGCAGGCCTGATCCAGCGCTGCGTGCGCGAGTCGCTTGTGCCGGTGATCGAGACGGGCACGGGCAACTGCCACATCTACGTGCATGAATCCGCCGACTTTGATAAGGCGCTCAACATTATCGTTAATGCCAAGACCCAGCGTGTAGGCGTGTGCAATGCCGCCGAGTCGCTGCTGGTCGACCGTGCTGTGGCTGATGCGTTTTTGCCTGCGGTCGTTGCCGTGCTGCACGACCACGGCGTGCTCATTCACGGCGACGAAGCCACGTGCGCCGCGTGCGCCGACGCCAGCTTTGTGGAAGGCGATGACTACGTCGCCGCGACTGAGGAGGACTGGGGTCGCGAGTACCTAGCGCTCGAGATGAGCGTGAAGGTCGTGGCAAACGAGGACGAGGCCATCGCACACATCAACCGCTACGGCACGATGCACTCCGAGGCCATCGTTGCCGAGGACACGGATGCTTGCGAGCGCTTCCTGGATGCGGTCGATGCCTCGGCCGTGTACGCCAACGCCAGCACGCGTTTCACCGACGGCGGCGAGTTTGGCCTGGGCGCCGAGATCGGTATCTCGACCCAAAAGCTCCATGCCCGCGGCCCCTTCGCCGCCGAGGCCCTCACCACTTACAAATACAAGCTCCGAGGCACCGGTCAGGTCCGCCCCTAACGACCGCGCAAGAAAAACCGCCACAAAGGTGCCTGTCCCCTTTGTGGCGGTTTAAGGTGGCGTGGGCGGTTAGGCCTGGAAGGTATCGCGGTCGGGGGCGAAGGACTGCATGGCCGCGATGGTGCGGTCAAAGAGCTCGGGGAGCTCCCAGCCCAACATCTCGGCGCCCTGCGAAATCACGTCGCGCGAGCAGCCGGCGGCAAAGCGCTTGTCCTTGAACTTCTTCTTGAGCGACTTGGTCGTAAAGTCCATAACGCTCTTGCTCGGGCGCATGATGACTGCAGCGCCGATCAGGCCGGTGAGCTCATCGCAGGCAAACAGGATCTTTTCCATCTGCAGCTCGGGCTTGGGCAGCGAGGTGTTGAAGTCGGACGTGTGCGTCTGGATGGCGCGAATGAGCTCTGGAGACGCACCTTCGCCCTTAAGAATCTCGGCAGCATAGATGGTGTGGTTCATGGGGTCGTCCTCATGCTCCTCCCAATCCAGGTCGTGCAGCAGACCGACGATGCCCCAAAACTCCTCGTTCTCGGGGTCGAACTCGCGCGCAAAGTAGCGCATAGTGCCCTCGACCGTCTCGCCATGGGTGATATGGAACGGGTCCTTGTTGTGCTCGTTGAGCAGTTCGAACGCGCGGTCGCGGGTGATTCCGGCGGTAAGCGGCTCTGCCATAGGAGACTCCTTGTGCTCGTGGGTATCGATAAGAATGAATACTACTAGAACAAGAAAACCACCACAAAGGTGCCTGTCCCCTTTGTGGTGGTTTTGGCGCGGTTGGGTTAGTTGAGGGCGGCTTGGGCTAGGCGGGCTTCGGCGGCCTCCTCGGTGACGCCCAAGGCCACAGCGAACTCCTCGATGGAGCGGCGCTTGGCTTCCTTGAGTACGCGCATGTAGTAGGAGCTGGGCTTTTTATCAGCTTCCTCGGCCTGGCGAATGCGGTACATCATGGTCTTTGCCACGCGGACCGTCTCGGGCGCGCCCAGCTTGAGCTGCTGCTTAAAGTGCGTCTCCTCAAGCGAGCTGTTGCGCTCGGTAAAGGTGTCGCACTCCAGCTCGTCATAGTGGCTCAGCAGGTGCTCGGCATCTTGCTGCGAGATGGCGGCGTGCAAACGGTCGGCCTGCGCCACGGGGTACATGAGGATCGTCTGCGCATGTCCCTGCTTGGTCTCGAGCAGCAGCATGGGCTGCGGCGTATCGTCCCTAAAACCGACGACGGTGCAGACTCCCTGGCCCGGATGAATGACGTGTTGACCGATTGAGAACATGCTACCTCCAACTTATACGAATTTACGTATGTCTAGAATACCACGCTGACGTGCGCAAACCATCACTTTATGCAGGAAAAGCACACAACTCCGATAGGTAAGAGTATTCGATAAAAGACGCAGCCCATTCACACCTTTATGCATTTTCAACGCGTGCATAATTTGCAGGCAGACTGGCATCTTTGAGTGACTCCATACAAGCTGTAGTCAATTTTGTGCATATGCAATATCTATTAGCTTTACCCTGCGACAGTAGCTACCGCTTGTGATAGAGTGCTACAAACTCTGGCTTTTGCCCTACGAGTGACCAAGAGCTCGGGGGCTTTAACACAAGGAGGACCTATGCCCGAGAAGATTGAAGAGCTGGTACGCGCTGCGCTTGCTGCGGCCCAGGAGGCCGGCGACCTTTCCGCATTTGAACTTGACGATTGCGCCATCGAGCGACCGGCTGACACTTCTCATGGCGAGTGGACCTCCACCATGGCCCTGAAGTCCGCCAAGCTGGCTCACTGTGCCCCGCGCAAGATCGCCGAGGCCGTCGTTGCCCATATGCCCGAGGACCCCGCGATCGAGAAGGTCGAGATCGCCGGCCCTGGCTTCATCAACTTCTACCTTTCCGTCGCTGTCAAGAATGCCATCTTTGGCGAGGCCCGCGAGAAGGGCATGGACTTCGCTAAGTCCAACGTCGGTGGCGGCTTGAAGACCCAGGTCGAGTTCGTCTCCGCCAACCCCGTCGGCCCCATGCACATCGGCCATGGCCGCTGGGCCGCTCTGGGTGACTCCCTCTGCCGCGTTATGGATCACGCCGGTTACGACATCCAGCGTGAGTTCTACATCAATGACCACGGCTCTCAGATGAACACCTTCGGCAACTCCATCAGCACGCGCTATATGCAGCTTGCCGACATCATCGCCAAGCAGGGCGTGGATATCGACGAGGCTCACAAGCTGCTGATCGCTGACCGCGACGCCTTCGTTGCCGATGAGAACGACGAGCATCCCGAGACCCATCCGTACCAGGACAACTTTGCTGAGACCCTGGGCAAGGACTCCTACGGCGGCGACTACATCATCGATGAGGCCGCCGAGTTCTGGCGCACCGACGGCGACAAGTGGGTCGAGGCCGATCCGCAGGAGCGCATGGAGAGCTTCCGTGAGCGCGGCTACGTGAAGATGGTCGACAACATGCGCGACCTCTGCCATGCCGTCAACTGCGACTTCGATCGTTGGTACTCCGAGCGTTCGCTGTACGTGAAGGACACCGAGGGCGAGACCGCCGGCACCTCTGCCGTCGACCGCGCTTTTGAGAAGCTCGACAAGATGGGCTACCTCTATACCAAGGACGGCGCCCTGTGGTTCCGCTCCACCGACCTGGGCGATGACAAGGACCGCGTCCTGATCAAGTCCGACGGCGAGTACACCTACTTCGCCTCCGACGTTGCCTATCACTGGGATAAGTTCCAGCGCGTCGACCACGTCATCGACATCTGGGGCGCCGACCACCACGGCTACATCGAGCGCGTCCGCTGCGTCTGCGACGCTCTGGGTTACCCCGGCAAGTTTGAGGTTCTGCTGGGCCAGCTCGTCAACCTGCTGCGCAACGGCAAGCCCGTCCGTATGTCCAAGCGTAAGGGCACCATGGTGACCCTTCAGGAGCTCGTCGACGAGGTCGGCTCCGATGCCGCTCGCTACACGCTCATCTCCAAGAGCTCCAACCAGATGGTCGACTTCGATATTGAGGCCGTTAAGAAGCGCGACAACTCCAACCCGGTCTATTACGTGCAGTATGCTCACGCCCGCGTATGCTCCATCCTGCGCCGTGCCGCTGACGTTACGCCCGAGCAGGCTGACGAGATGGGCATGAAGGCCGTTGCCGCCAAGGCCATCGGTGAGAACGTCGATTACTCGCTGCTGACCGACCCGACCGAGCTCGCCCTTTCGCGTAAGCTCAACGAGCTCACCGACCTCATCGCCAGCTGCGCTCGCGACCGCGCCCCGTTCCGTCTGACGCACTTTGCCGAGGAACTCGCCGGCGACTTCCACAGCTTCTACGCTGCCTGTCAGGTGCTGCCGAGCGAGGGCCGTCCCGTCGACCCCGAGCTTTCGCGCGCCCGTCTGGCCGCTTGCGATGCCGTCCGCGTGACGCTCGCCCTGGTGCTCACCCTCGTTGGCGTTTCCGCTCCCGAGCAGATGTAAGCTACGGATCATTTGACCGTGTAGGTTCGGCTTTGCTGAGCCCTATAAGCCCGATCTCCATGCGGAGGTCGGGCTTTTTGCGTTTGGTGAGACTATTTGGTTTGCTGGGAAATGCTACCAAATCGCAACTATACCGGTTTACGGGGCTGAATCGCCAACTGGCGACCATGGTGCCAATAGTGAAATTAAACCCGCAGGTAGATGGCTTATTGTTTCTTGATAATGCAGGGTATGGTTGGCTTGCAGCATCCTGGCCCCGTAATCCGGCGTAGTTTTGAAAATTGTCCCTTGGGGACGGAGGAAAACGGATCATTTTTGTCTCGAAGAGGGGTGGCGGGATACCGTCCGTCACGAATTGGGCTCATCTCCTACGTTTGGACGCATATCCCGAACCATGCCGAAAAGTACGATATTAAAACCGCAGGTAGCAGACTCGTTGTTTTTGAAAAAACAAGGGTATGGTCAGGGGCTCGGGGCAAACGTAGCAGATGGGCGCGATTCGTGGCGCGGCTATTCCAGGTGCCACGGCTTCACTCCTCTGGCGCGACATTTCAAGGCGCTTTTGAGGAGGAGTGTCCCTGATGACTGGGCGTTTAAGAACGTCCCCAATGACTAAGTTGCAGGTGGCGGCGGTTGTGTTACACTAACGCTGCGTATATGACGCAATCATCTCGATACAGATCAATGATGTCCGTCGTTTTGAACGGAACTAGACTGTTTAGCCGCCCTGAAGGTTTATGCAGGGAGCATGTGATCACAGGGCTTGAAAAGAAAGTTGAGCAAACACTGTGTCTGATCAACAGCAAGAAAACGAAATAACGACGACGCAAGCCGCTCCCGCTGCACCGGTTGCGTCGGACCAGGTCGCGGCGCCCGCGCATGCCTCGGCTCCTGAGACGCCTAAGGCTGCTTCGACGCCTACGCCTGCAACGGCTGAGAAGGCCGTGCCTGCAACTGGTGAGGAGGCTGCTCCGGCAAAGCCCAAGCGTACGCGCCGCACGGCCAAGCCTGCTGCTGACGGCGAGGAGGTCACCAAGCCCAAGCGCCGTACCACGCGCATGACGCGCGTCAAGCGCACCGTTGCAGCTGACTCCTCGGCGCCGATTTCCGATGAGGTCGCGCAGGCACGTGCGTTGGCGCAGATTAGCGAGGCTCAGGTGGTGCGCGCCCGCCGTCGTGCTGCCGAGCGCGAGGCCGCGGCTCTGACCGAGCTTGCAGCTCCGTCTGTGCCCGAGACGCCTGCCGCCACCGAGACCCCTGTCGCCGACCAGCCGACCGAGAAGTCGGTACCGCGCACACGCCGTCGCACGGCTGCTAAGGCCGAGCAGGTTGCCGATCAGGTAACCCCCGAGCTCACTGAGGCTTCGGTCCGTTCCGCGGCAGGGGAGGGCACATCGCCTGTTGAGCCCGCTGCGCCTGTCGAGGCCAGCGAAGTTCCCGTTGTCGATCCGGCTTTGCGCCCGCACCGTCGCGGTCGCAAGCCCAAGGCCTTCGTCGAGGCCGAGAAGGCCGCAGCCGCAGCCGCCGCCGCTCGGGATGCTGCGGCGACCGCCGAGTCTGCAACCGCCGCCGACGCGCCCGTCCAGGATGCTACGACTTCCGAGGCCGCTCCCGCCGATGTCGAGCCCGCCGACCTCCGTCCCGGTCGCAGCCGTCGCACTGCTGCTAAGCGCACGTCCAAGGCTAAGGCTGCCAAGAAGGTTGCGTCCGAGGATTCCGCCGAGACGACCGCCGATGCATCGACTGACGCCGCCGAGCCCCAGGACGTCGAACAGCCTGCGTCTGAGAAGCCCAAGCGCGGTCGTAAGAAGTCCGCTAAGGCCAAGGCGTCCGAGCAGCAGGCCGAGGCCGAGCTGCAGGGCGATTCCAAGGCCGAGGCCAGCGATGATACTGTGGCTAACGCCGACGCCGCCGCAACCGATGGCGCCGCGCCCGCCGAGGCCGAAGACAACGCTCGCCCCAACCGTCGCCAGCACAAGCGTAACGACGAGCGCAACGAGCGCAAGGACGAGCGCAACAACGACCGCCGCAACCGCCAGCGCGATCGCAAGCAGCGCAACAAGGAGCGTAATGCCGCTCCCACCGAGCCCACGCTTTCGCGCGAGGAGCTCGCGGCCATGAAGGTCGCCGAGCTGCGCGAGAAGGCCAAGGAGTTCGAGATTGAGACGACCGGCAAGAAGAAAGCCGAGCTCGTCGAGGAGATCTACGTCACCGCCGCGAAGGCCGAGGGCTTCCGCGACATCAAGGGCATCCTGCAGATTCGTCCGGACAGCTCCGGTATCATCCATGCCCATGGCTACATGAAGTCCAACGACGACGCCTTCGTGCCCGCCTACCTCATCCGCTCCGCGCGTCTGCGCACGGGCGACGTCATCGAGGGCTCGCTTCGTCCTTCGCGCGGCGGCGACAAGCGCGCCGGCCTCGCCAAAATCACGACCGTCAACGGTCTAGACCCCGAGCAGATTCGCAACCGCCCCAAGTTCGGTGACCTCACCCCGGTCTATCCCAACGAGCCGCTGCGCATGGAGCATGGCAAGGACTCCATTACCGGTCGCGCCATCGACATCGTGTCGCCGATCGGCAAGGGTCAGCGTGGCTTGATCGTGTCCCCGCCCAAGGCCGGCAAGACCACGATCCTCAAGAAGATCTGCCAGTCTATCTCGATTAACAACCCCGAGGTGCACCTCATCTGCCTGCTCGTCGACGAGCGCCCCGAAGAGGTTACCGATATGCAGCGTTCCATCAAGGGCGAGGTTGTGGCGTCGACCTTCGATATGCCCGCCGACAACCACACTCGTGTGGCAGAGCTCGTCATCGAGCGCGCCAAGCGCATCGTGGAGCTGGGCGGCGATGTCGTGGTGGTGCTCGACTCCATCACGCGTCTTGCCCGCGCCTACAACTTGGCGGCGCCCGCCTCGGGCCGCATCCTTTCAGGCGGCGTCGATTCGGCGGCACTGTATCCGCCCAAGCGCTTCCTGGGCGCAGCCCGCAATATCGAGAACGGTGGCTCGCTCACCATCCTGGCCTCTGCCCTCATCGACACCGGCTCCAAGATGGACGAGGTCATCTTTGAGGAGTTCAAGGGCACCGGCAACATGGAGCTCAAGCTCGACCGCGACCTGGCCGACCGCCGCATCTTCCCGGCTATCGACCCCGTTGCCTCCGGTACGCGTAACGAGGACCTGTTGGTTGACGAGCAGATGCGTCCGTTTGTCTTTGGCCTGCGTCGCATTCTTGCCGGCATGAACAACACCGAGCGCGCAGCTGCGTCGTTTATCAAGGGTCTTAAGGGCACCAACACCAACCAGGAGTTCCTGGTGCGTTCGGCCAAAAAGCACAGCGACTACGAGCAGACGTTCTAGGTTGTCATCCACACGCAGCGATAGTCATCAATGCAATAAAGGGTCGGGGCTTTGAGCCTCGGCCCTTTTCTATATAGCCGCTCCGCGCTTTTTTGACCATAAGACTGGCAAGCAGCAGGTTTCCCGTTTCAATCCGACATCGTCGCTTGCAATAGACTGGGCGGTTTCGCATAATAGCTTTTAAGCTTCGCGACGGAAAACGCAGATGAAACGAACCATATACCGTTGCTTTGGGGCATAGCCCCGCTTCATCTTCTCTCGCGCAGCCAACTGAATGATGCGATTTGGGTGCTGGAAGATGGGGAGAGCTCATGGCTTCTTCTGATGCAACACAACGAGCAGTCCTTGCCGGACTTTCGTGCGGGATCGGCCTTGCCGCTCCCGTGGTTATGTATGCCGCGACGCTGCCGTTTTCGTCGGTGAATGAGACGGTCGTGGCGGGTGCGGTTCCCTTCGCCGTGGGCGCGGTGGCGGGCGTGGGTATCTATGCCGCTTCGCTGGGTATCTCCGAGTACCGTGCGCAGCGTGAAGAGCGTCTGTTCCAGCCCGATGCCATGGGCGGTGCCGCCAATCTCAATCAGCATCAAAGCGAGTTCAAGACCGCCTCGATTCCAGCTCAGCAGCAGGATGCGACTCCTTACGCTGCGGCTTCTGCTTCTCAGGCTCAGGCGGAGCAGTCTACCTCGACATTCCTTTCCGGCCTGACTGGTGCGTTCCAGCGCCGTCATGCCGATGATGGTGTCCCTACCATCGCTCGAGCCGCAGATGCCATGGACGAGGCCGAGGCTTGGTCCATGATCGACAGTATGCTCGACGACGATTCGCCGGTGAGCTGCGACCCTGCACACTCGCGCGACGTCTATCAAGTCGCCATTGACGAGCTCACCAACGGCGGGCAGACCGGCTCCTTCAATCGCGACGACATCGCCGCCGCGGCACGCGCCGTGTCTGGCTCCCAGGCCGCCCCTGCGGGCAGCACGGCGGCTTTCGTGGCACTCGTCGCCAACGCGGCAGCCAATAACGCCTACAGCGCTACCTCGGCGGACGCGAACGCTTCTGCCGACAATTCGTACGTTGATGAAGCCATGGCCGCGGACGAGGAGGCCGTTGCCGCCCGCCGTGCCGCCGAAAGCTCGCTGTGGGGCGCTCCTGCTCAGCAGCAGGCGGCTGAGGCTGCGCCGTACAATGCAAACCTCGCCAGCATGCCTATCATCTCCGGTGCCGCGGACATCGATCTCGATGACCTCGATGAGCCTGCAGCCATCACCGCATCGATTGATGCCCAAGATCGCATCGACACCGGCGACCTTCCGGACGCCTCGCTCGAGGTTGATGTCCCCATGGCCGATTACTCGGGCCACGAGGACATGTGGGCCGCCGCCACCGCGATCCTGGATGAGATTGACGAGCCTGCTACTGTTGCAGCCCCCACTCCCGTCGCTGCCCCTCAGCCTGCTGCCCCCGCCTATGTCGGCCGTCACAGCGCTGTGTTCCCCGAGGATACTGCCCGTATCTCGCGCGAGAGCATCGAGCGGGCCGAGGCTATTGCCGCCGGCATTATGGAAAATCGTCGTCACGAGCGCGTCAATCAGATCCTCGAGGAAGAGATCGAGCGCCTGCAGTCCTCTACCGCCAAGCGTACGGGCCGTGCCTATCTGAGCGTTATCGAGGGCGGTACCGCCAGCTTCGCGCCGCTCCGCGCGGAGGCATAACTTCTGCATGGTTAAGATCAATCGAAAATGGGCGGTTGTAACCTGCCTGATGGCGCTCTTGATCTGGGGCAATTCGCTGATTCCCGGCTCGGGGTCGGGCTCGCTGAGCCTGACGGTCATGGAAGCTATCCGCGGTTTCCTGCACGGCGTGGGACTTCCATATGCATGGGTGACCAACTTTGTTGTTCGCAAGTGCGCGCATTTTACCGAGTATATGGTGCTCGGCATCCTGGCAACGCACGCCTTTGATTTTGAGGGCCGGCGCACCTTTGACGTGCTGCTGCCCACGGCGGTGTTCCTGCTGCTGATTCCTTCGATCGACGAGACGATTCAGCTCTTTGTGCCGGGACGCGCTGGCATGATCACCGATGTGATGATCGACTGCTGTGGAGCGGCAACGGGCGTTGTGCTCCGATATCTCTTACGGTCGCTGATGTGCGCCAAAAAGGCCGCCTAGGACGTATTGTTTGGTCCTAGGCGGCCTTTTTTATTTGAGGGCTTATATGAGGCGTGGTGTCGTCGTTCCGTAGGTCGGATTTGCCGGGCGCGCCACGCCCCGTGGGTGCGTCTGTTACTGAAGCGCCTGTGCGCCCAGGGCCAGGCAGCCCATGATGCCCTGCTTGCCCTCGAGGCTGTTGTTGACGATGTAGTTATCGATGTCGTTGACCTCGGGCGTGACGATATAGCCGTTGAGCATCTCGGTGCACTTCTTGCGCGCGAGCGGCACGATGGGGGTGTGGTCGGCCACGCCGCCGCCGATGATGATCTTTTGCGGCGCGTAGCACAGCGTGTAGGTCATGAGCGCCTGTGCCAGATAGCCGGCGAGCAGGTCCATGGCCTCTGGGTCATCGGCCATGTCTCCGGCGCTCTTGCCATCCCAGCGCTTTTTAACGCCGGGGCCGGCGATGAGGCCCTCGAGACAGTTGTCGTGGAAGGGGCAGGCGCTGTGCTCGCCAATGGTGTCGCGCGGGTCGCGCGTGACCAGGATGTGGCCAGCCTCGGGATGCATCATGCCGTGCACGAGCTTACCGCCCGAGAGCACGCCGGCGCCCACGCCGGTACCGATGGTCAGGTAGACCACGTCGGTGAGGCCCTTGGCGCAACCAAACGTGACCTCGCCCAGGCAGGCGACGTTGACGTCGGTATCGTAGCCGCAGGGGATATTGAGCTCGTTTTGGATAGTGCCCAGCAGGTCAAAGTAGCGCCATGCCGTTTTGGGCGTCTCCAGGATCTTGCCGTATTGGGGCGAGGCAAGGTTGACTGCGGTGGGGCCAAAGGCGCCAATGCCCAGCGCGGCGATGCCCTTGTCGGCAAACCATGCGTTGACGGCCTCAACGGTCTCCTGCGGGGTCGTGGTCGCGATCTGCTCACGCTCCAGGACCGTACCGTCTGCATAGCCCGTGGCGCAGACCATCTTGGTGCCGCCGGCCTCGAGCGCTCCGATAAGCTGCTGTTCTGCCATAGCATTCCTCTCTCTGGGACGAGTTGCTCCGTGACTAAAGTATAGAGCTCTAAACCATTTAAGAAAGCGCTATAGAAAGAAGCCTCGCAACGCGGCGGGCGGTGCGAGGCTTCTTTGGCTACTTTAGCTGCCGGGCCGTCCTTACCCGCGCGGCTTGATTTTATCACGTAGCGACTTGAGGTTCTCCAGCGCCGCGTTGAGCGTCTCGTCACGCTTGGCAAAGTGGAAACGAATCAGATGGTTGACGGGCTCGCGGAAGAAGCTCGAGCCGGGCACGGCGCCCACGCCCACTTTAGACGCGAGGTCCTCACAGAATTCGAGGTCGCTATCATAGCCAAACTCAGAGATGTCCATCATGACGTAGTAGGCGCCCTGCGGCACGTTATGCTCAAGACCGATGGTATCGAGTCCCTGGCAGAACAGGTCGCGTTTGGCAGTATAGAGGTCAAGGACCTCATCGTAATAGCTGTCGTCGAAATTGAGAGCGGTGACGACGGCTTCCTGCAGGGGAGCGGCGGCACCCACGGTGAGGAAGTCGTGGACCTTCTTGATGCGCTCGGTGATCTGGGCCGGGGCAATGGTGTAGCCAAGACGCCAGCCGGTGATGGAGTACGTCTTAGACAGCGAGCTGCAGCTGATGGTGCGCTCAAACATGCCGGGCAGCGTGGCCATATAGACGTGCTCGTGGGGCGCGTAGACGATGTGCTCGTATACCTCGTCGGTGATGCAGTAGGCGTCGTACTTTTTGCAGAGGTCGGCGATAAAGGTGAGCTCCTCGCGCGTAAAGACCTTGCCGCAGGGGTTGGAAGGGTTGCACAGGACGATGGCCTTGGGGTCGTTGTCGCGGAAGGCCGCCTCGAGTGTCTCGCGGTCAAAGTCGAATGTGGGCGGGTTGAGCGGCACGTAGATGGGCTCGGCACCCGAAAGGATCGTGTCGGCGCCGTAGTTCTCGTAGAACGGCGAGAAGATGACGACCTTATCGCCGGGGTTCGTGACCGTCATCATGGCGGCCATCATGGCCTCGGTGGAGCCGCAGGTGACTACGATATTCTCGTTGGGGTTCACCGGCATGCCCATAAAGTGCTCCTGTTTGGCGGCGAGCGCCTCGCGCATGGCCTGGGAGCCCCAGGTGATGGAGTACTGGTGATAGAGCGGCTTGGGGTCGCTGGCTATGGTGCTGAGGCTATCGAGCAGCTGCGCCGGGGGATCGAAGTCAGGGAAGCCCTGCGAGAGATTGACAGCGCCGTACTTATTGGAGATGCGTGTCATGCGGCGGATGACCGAATCGGTAAATCTTGCCGTGCGGTTGGAGAGTTCTTTCATGACGGTCCTTTCGAGGATTTGCAGTGGGGCAAGTTTACTCCTATGAAACCGGTGGGATTTGCTCGAAATGGTCTCGAAAAACTCTTTTCAAAATTCTTGAAAATTGGGGCTTGCATCGCGTGGCGTTCCTTGCAATAATAGTCGAGCGCGAAGCGCACAGGACACGGTGGGTGTAGCTCAGTTGGCTAGAGCGACGGGTTGTGGTCCCGTAGGTCGAGGGTTCGAGTCCCTTTACCCACCCCAGTTCTTGCTTCGTGTTGATATCGGGTCGTTAGCTCAGTTGGTAGAGCAGGGGACTCTTAATCCCAAGGTCCAGGGTTCGACCCCCTGACGGCCCACC
>CBCTTO010000004.1:0-66115 GCA_965149855.1 uncultured Collinsella sp. | reverse complement strand
CCGCAGAACGTCTGAACAAGCGCGCCATACGAAATCTGCTGGCGCTCGCCCAAAAAGGCGGCGGCCACCTGCGTGTCAAAAATCGGACGCGGCAGCACGCCTACGGTATGGAGCATGACCTCCATATCCTGCGAGCAGGCGTGGAAGACCTTGGTCACGCTCTCGTCGGCCATAAGCTCGGCCAGCGGCGATAGGTCGTCGATTACCAGGGGATCGACCGCTACGCTCTCGGCAGGGGTGGCAATCTGAACCAAACACAGACGCGGATGGAACGTGCGCTCGCGCAAAAACTCGGTATCGACGGCAATCGCGTCAAACTCACGGGCGCGCTGGCAAAAGTCGAGTAGAGCCTGATGTGTGGAAATGTACATATCAACCCATCGAATAAGGTTAGGCCCGAAAAACACGGGTAGGATATCGGCATTGCCTTACAACTATACTCGGTTAGTCACAGAACGGGAACGTAAGTATGCGCTGCCTTATCATCCACAACCCGGCATCGGGCCCCAGCTCAGATGAAATCTACGCATTCACGCACGCCCTCGCGCAGGGCGGCGACGAGGTCGTGATGCGTTTTATCGGCGATGGTATGGAACCCGAGGATGCCGTGGCGGACGTGCGCGAATTCGATCGCGTGGTCGTTTCGGGCGGCGACGGCACCGTCTCCAACGTGCTCGACCAGATGCGCGGGTGCGGTGTCCCCACGCTCGTTTTCCCCTCTGGCACAGCCTGCCTGTTCTTTAACAACATCGGTAATGCCCCCGAGGCAGTGGCGCTTGCCAAGGCTTGCCGCGCCGGTCGCACGGTCAAAGTGGACATGGGCGAGCTCTTTTGGCTCGACGAGAACGGCAACGAGAAGCGCCACGGCTTCATCATCATCGCCGGCTCGGGCTTCGACGCCGAGATCATGATGAAGGCCGCCCCCACCAAAAACGACATCGGCGAGATCGCCTACTTCCTCTCCGCGCTCGCCACGCCCAACCCCACGGTGGCGCACTTTACTATTGAGCACGACGGCATTGTCGAGGAGCTCGACGGCATCTGCTGCATGGCCGGCAACACCTCGGTCATCCAAAACGACATCAACCTGTTCCCCGACTGCCGTATGAACGATGGCATGGTCGACATTGCGGTCATCGAACCCGTAAAAACTGTGCAGCTTCTGCCGACTGTGATCACCGCCGCACTCGACCCCGCCGGCAAGGTACTCGGGCGCCCGCAGTTCAAGATCATCCAGACCAAGGAAGCCAAGATCACCTGCACCCCGTCGCTGGGCATGCAGTTCGATGGCGAGATCATCTCCAGCAACTCGGGCGTCTTTGGTGCCCGCGCACTTCCGCAATGCCTCGACCTCATCGTCGATGAATTCTCACCGCTTGGTAAATAGGAGGACCCCATGAACGACAATCCCCTGATCGGCTTTATTGTCATCGTCTTGGCCATGCTCGTCGGTTACGCCATCAACGTGATTCACCGCCGAAAGAAGTAATTCCACATTGGTCTGATATTCATCCAATTATCGTCTCTCCCGTTGTTTATGCAAATCCTAAACAGCGGGAGAGTTTTCTTTTTGACCGCCGTCTAATGCTTTATTCAGCTACAGTAAATGCAGGGTGCCTTTATTTAACTAAAGCCATAAAATGAGTATTATTATCCGTTCATCGTATATTTCTTCACGCTCATCGAGTAAAAGCTGTTGTCGAATGAATACTCTTTACACTTCCTTTAGGCTAATAGATGTATTTATTAGCTGAAATCCTGCACGGTTTCGCGGGGTTTCAACGGTTGGGAGGGATTATGAGGTTTACTCATCCTGTCAACACGCTCAAAAAGCTCGGCTGCGGCCTTGCGTTTGGAGCAGCGGCCATCATGGCCATGCCGACTTCGGCACTCGCCTGTACCCAGATCTACATGGGCAGCAAGCTCACGGCAGACGGCAACACGTACTACGGCCGTTCCGAGGACTTCGGTCCGCGCTATGTCAAGCACTTTGGCATTGAGCCCGCACACAAGGACGGCAACGAGTACACCTCGGTCGAGTCCGGTTTTGAGTACAAGTCCAAGGGCGCAACCTACCGCTACACCTTCGTTCGCGACAACCCCTCACAGTGGGAAGATCGCTACGACGCATATTCCGAGGCAGGCATCAACGAGAAGGGCGTCTCCTGCTCTGCCACGTTGAGCACCTCCTATAACGAGAAGGCCGAAGAGGCCGACCCCATCACCGAGGAGACTGGCATTGGCGAGTACAGCTATGCCAGCGTCATCCTGGGCGAGAGTGCCACGGCCCGCGAGGGCGTCGAGCTCATCGGCAGCCTGATTGACGAGCAGGGCGTCTGCTCCAACGACCAGATCATCATCGCCGACAGCACCGAGACCTGGCTGTTCGCCGCGCTTTCCGGCCATCAGTGGATTGCCATGAAGCTCGCCGATGATATCGCCTCGCTCAACCCCAACATCGGCAACCTCACCTATAACGTCGACCTCGATGACACCGAGAACTGTCTCCATTCCGAGGGCATTGAGTCCATGCCTAAGGAGAAGGGCTTCGCCGAGTACACCGACGGCAAGTTCGACGTCGCCAAGACCTACGGCGAGGAGATCAGCGAGGCCGGTATGCACCAGTGGTCGCGCTATATCCAGGGTCGCGATTACTTCATGGCTCCGCTTGCTGAGGGCACCGACTACGAGATCGTCAAGGACGAGCGCGAAGACGCTCGCGCGACGACCGGTGCCCTGGTCCACGAGATGCAGCCGCTGTTCTTCCAGCCCGGCAAGTCCGACTGGAACACCTTTGAGATGATTCGTTCCTTCGCCGCTCGCGGCGAGAATGTCGCCGGCCTCAACGCCAACACCGACGGCGCCTATGCCATCGGCTCCAACCGCAACACCGAGATCCACACCTTCCAGATCCGTCACGGCATGGATCCCGAGATCGCGACCATTCAGTGGGAGATGCTCTCCAACGCCGAGTTCTCCGTCGCCATCCCTCTCTACTCCGCACTGCTCACCGAGGTCAGCCCCTACTTCAGCGATCAGGATGTCTCCTTCGATCACTGCGAAGAGGAAGACGTCGTGAACAACGAGGAGCCCAAGAACTCCATCAACTACGTCCTCATGGACATCAACACGCTCGCCTATGAGAACCGCGACCACTGCGCCACCGGCGTCCGCGCCTATCTCGACGCCCTGCAGAAGGAACTCATCGAGCAGAACCTGACCGTCGACGAGGCCATGCAGGCCGAAGAAGGCACCGAAGCCCGCACCGCCCTAGCCAACAAGGCCGGCAAGGCTGCAACCAAGAACACCTATGTTAAGTGCAAGGCCATGCTCGAGGAGATGCGTGACTACCTCCAGGAGGGCGACTTCTCCGAGGAGTTCGTCCCGAGTGACTACGATGCCGACAACGACTGCCTGGTCGAGTCCATCACCTACGCCGACGAGGCCCTTTCCGATGAGGACGTGGCCGAGCCCGAGGCCGAAGAGGAAGAGGTCACCGAGGAGAAGTCCGAGGGCAACAACATGGCCGCCATGGCCGTTGGCGCCGTCGTCGTCATCGGTGTCTGCGCCTACGTGGTCTATCGTCGCAAGAAGGCCTAAGGCCCTCATGTCCTAGCCGAGCGGGCAAGGCAGCAATGGCAGCCTCGCCCGCTTAACCCGCCTTTTGACCGACGGGAAACCCGCCTGAAATCTTTTCAAAAAAGATTTCCCCGCACATACTTCGCTGTGCTATAGTGCAGCGCAACAGCAACTAGGTGCGACCGCGCCACGGCATCACGAAAGGAGCCACCAACATGAAGAACACGATGAACTCTCTCAACAACTGGTGGTGGCGTGATGCGAATACGATCGGTCGACAGTGAGTCCCTCACGCCTGTTTTTGCGCTCTAGGTGATTGGAAGGCCTCCGGTTTCGACCGGGGGCCTTTTTCTATCTCGAGCCCGATCGCATTCGCATCACGCGCCTCCGCTTTTCCCCTGCGCTTCCCTTCAGAAAGGATTTTCACCATGTCTCAGAACACCACCGCCACCCAGCCTCGCACCGTCCAGACCGCCGACCGCGGCAAACTCGACGTCCGCGCTCTCGTCCTGCTCGCCATCCTGCTCGCCGCCGGCTTCATCCTCAACTTCACCGTCGGCAAGGCCATCTCAGGCATCTCGGGCGGCATGATCAGCCCCGAGTTCATCATCTCGGCCTTCTGCCTCACCATCCTGGTCGTTCGCCCCAACATCGGCCAGGCGCTCGTCATTGGCCTCATCTCGGCTGCCGTGATCCAGATCACCACCACTTCGCCGTTCGTCGATTTTGCCGCCGAGGGCATCGCCGCCATGCTCATGGCCGGCATCGTCAACGCCGCCGGCAAGGACGGTCAAGTCAAGCCCGCAATCGCCATTGTCGCAACCTTCCTGACCACCTTTGTCTCCGGCGTCATCTTCATGGTCATCAAGATGGCCATGCTCGGCGTGGTCGGCGAGCTCGCCGCCGCCATGTTGCCCGTCGTCGCCATGACCGCCGTCTTTAACGCCATTCTGGTCGGCGCCCTCTATCTGCCCATCCAGAAGGCCCTTAGGCTCAACTAACCCGCTCGGCTTTACGAGCCACCCCATCTTGGCGTTCATTCGACGCTCGCGTACCCAAGTACGCTTCGCTCCTCTTTCGCGCCAACCTGGGGCCCCTCGTAAAGCCGTCTCCGTGCTTCACCACCAAAGACCGTCCCAAACAACGAGCTTTTTTGGGACGGTCTTAAACAACTGGTCATTTAAGACTGTCCCCAATGACTATGAAAGGTATCCATGGAAACGATCATCAACGTCGACAATGTCTCGTTCTCCTATGGCACGCAGACCGAGCAGGCGCTCAGCCACATCTCGCTCAGCGTGAACAAGGGAGATTTCATCGGCATCATCGGGCCCTCGGGCGCCGGCAAGTCCACGCTTGCCGCCTGTCTGTCGGGTGCCGTGCCCCACCACTACACCGGCACGTTCTTTGGGTCCGTCATGGTTGACGGCCACGACACCTGCGAAACCTCGCTCACCGATGTGTCGCAAATCGTCGGCAGTGTGCTGCAGGATATCGACACGCAGATGGTCGCTTCGGTCGTCGAGGACGAGATGCTCTTTGGCCTCGAGAACTTTGGCGTTCCCCACGACCAGATCGAGCGGCGCGTGAGCGAAACGCTCGAGACCGTCGGCATCAGCGACCTGCGCGACCGCGAGATCGCCACGCTCTCGGGCGGACAGAAGCAAAAGGTAGCCATCGCCGCCATCCTCGCTATGCATCCACGCGTCTTGGTTCTCGACGAGCCCACCGCGGCACTCGACCCCGCCAGCTCCACGTTGGTCTTCGAGACGTTGCGTGAGGCAAACCGCGCACTTGGAATCACCATCGTCGTCGTTGAGCAAAAGGTCGCCCTGCTCTCGGAGTACTGCAGCCGCGTGCTCGTGCTCGACCATGGCGAAATCGCGCTGCAGGGCGAGCCACACGAGGTCTTTGCGCATACCGACGAGCTCCGTGCCATCGGCGTCGACTGCCCTCGCGTCACGCGTATCTTCAATAGCCTCGAAACCGATGGCCTGGTAAGCGGTACCCCCTGCTTGGATGTCAATGAGGCTGAGCGCCTGATTTCGGGCATCGTCGACCCCGCACACGCGGCCATCGAAGCCCAGGCACCCGCCGGTTCCCCGCATGCACCGTCGTTGCGTCCTCATGCCAAGGACGCCGAACCCGTACTCACCTTCGACCATGTTGAGTTTGCCTACCCCAATGGCGGCGCCGCCGTACACGACCTTAGCCTGACGCTCTATCCTGGCGAGCTCGTGGGCATCGTCGGCCAAAACGGTGCCGGCAAGACCACGCTCACCAAGCTGCTCACGGGCCTGCTTAAGCCCGCCTCGGGCAGCGTGCGCGTCACGGGACTGGATACCGCAGCCGTTCCCACGAGCCGCATCGCTCGCGAGGTCGCGACCCTCTTCCAAAACCCTGACCGTCAGATCTGCAAGGACACCGTGCTCGACGAGGTCGCCTTTGGCTTGGAGCTTGGCGGCATGGACCGTGCCGAGGCTCTGCGTCGTGCCCAACTCGTCATCGACCGCTTTGGCCTGCCTGCCGATGAGGCGCCTTTCTCGCTTTCGCGTGGCCAGCGACAAATGGTGGCGCTTGCCTCCGTCGTAGTGGTTGAGCCCAAGATCGTCGTGCTCGACGAGCCCACGAGCGGCCTTGATTACCGCGAGTGCATGACCGTCATGGAAACAGTGCGCACCATGGCCGAGCGCGGTTGCGCCGTTATCATGGTCTGCCACGATATGGAAGTCGTCTCGGATTTTGCCGAGCGCATTGTGGTAATGGCCGACGGTCGCATCCTCGACCGCGGCCGCACGCACGAGCTATTCTCGAACATCGATCTCATGCGGCGTGCCTACGTGGAGCCTCCCCAGGTTATTGAACTCTCGCGCCGTCTGGCATCTTCCGTCTCGCCCGCTTTTGCACAGGTGAGCGAGGTCACCGATGTCGTTCGAATTACCAAGGAGATGGTCCACCGTGGTTAACGTCATCGACTACATGCCGGGCGATACGCTGCTGCATCGCCTGAATCCCGTCGTCAAACTGGGCCTCGCCGCCGCCATCATCGTCGGCATCTTCTTGTCCGACACCTACGTGGCGCTGCTGGGCTTTTTGGCACTCACCCTTGCGCTGGGCGCCTATGCCGGCGTCGTCGACCGTCTGTTCTCGCTGCTCAAGTTGCTGATCCCGCTCGCGCTTATCATGCTGGTGCTCCAGCTGGCCTTTATGCGCGATGGCAACGTGGTGTGGGGCTTTATCACCGACACGGGCCTCATCACAGGATCGAAGGCCTGTCTGCGCCTACTGGGTGTGGCGTTACCACTCATCCTCATGCTCATGGTGACCAAGCTCAACGACCTTGCCAACGCCTGCGTCGAGGTGCTGCACGTACCGTATCGCTATGCCTTCACCTTTACCACGGCGCTGCGCTTTGTGCCGGTGTTTGGTCAGGAGATGAACGCCATCATGGAGGCGCAGACCGCACGCGGCGTCGAGTACGACACCAAGAACCCCATCAAGAAGCTTAAGCTCATGCTGCCACTGTGCGTGCCACTGCTCATCTCGAGCGTGGGCAAGACCGATGCCACAGCCTTGGCGGCAGAACAGCGCGGCTTCTATCTGCGTACGCGCGCCAGCTCGTACAAGCGCTACCCCATCAAGGGTCTGGACATCGCCGTGCTCATCGTCAGCATCGCCCTCATCGCCATCGGCTTCCTGTTCTAGTTCACCACCGACAGCAACCGCCCAACGCAAAAGGCCTCGGCTCGCACCAAACGAGCCGAGGCCTTTACTGTTTCACCAGATAAAACCTACCAAAATTAACCTGTCCCTTTTTGGCGGGTCGGAAGCTAGAGGCGGTAGGGGGCGCCGCTGCGGATGATGGATTCGCGCACCAGGACATCCATGGCGTCGAGGGTGATCTCGGGCATCTCTCGGTACTTTTGCAGCACCGAGAGCTCGGTGCAGGCCAGAATGACGCGGTCGCAGCCGCTACGGGCGAACTCCCACATCACGCGGTCGAACTTATCCATATCGGGCTCACGTCCGGCCTTCACATCATCGTAGATAAGCGACATCACATCGTTCTGACGTTTCTCGCTGGGATAGACAACCTCAACACCCGCAGCCTTACATTCGCGGCCGTAGACGCCCGCGCCCACGGTTCCGTCGGTGCCCATGATGCCAATCTTGTGCACCGGCTCGGCCGGCATACTCAGGTTGGGGTCGAACTCGCACTCCCCCATCACCGCACCGGCCAGAGCATAGCGCACCGACTCACGCGGCATGTGGATAATCGGCACCTTCGTAAACGACTGGATCTGGTCGTAGAAGTAGTGCGACGTGTTGCAGGGAATAGCAATGTGCGCACAGCCCAGCGACTCGAGTGCCCGGGCACACTCTTTCATGGTCGCCAGCAGCTTGGCATGCTCGCCGGTCTTAATGGCCAGCGTGCGGTCGGGCATGGTCGACTTGGAGAGCACCACCATGTCGATATGTTCCTGATCGCAGGCAGCAGCCGTATGACGCACCACCTGGTCGTAGTAATACGACGTGGCCTCGGCGCCCATGCCGCCGATAACTCCCAGCTTTTCCATCGCCGCCTCCTTGGTGACGCTTGCGCAATTGCGCGTATCATACCCGCGCCCGCCCGATGCAAACCGGACGGGCGCCGCGCTCATCTACTTGTAATACGTCTTGAACAGCTTAAAGTGGCGCAGCTTGGTGTGCCACATGCGCAGCCAGCGGTTAAAGACAAAGTCGCCCTTCATAAACGAAGGGTCGGCGCCCTTGCCTTCCTTGTCCAGGCGATGCACCTTAGCGCGCAGCTCGGGATCCTTGACGTACTTGTCGACGACGCCCATGGGGACGACCATCCACAGGGCCTCGTCCTGAGCCGTCACAAACTCCGGCTCAAATGGACGGTTGAACACATACTCGTCCACCACATACTTGGCAACGTTAAAGCCACTGTTAGTGACGTAGTAGTTACTGCGGCCCTGGCGCGTGTTGAAATCGAAGAACTTAAACGAGCCGTCGCGCTCGTCGTACTTAACGTCAAAGTTGGAATAGCCCACAAAGTGAAGGTCCTCGAGCAACTTGCGCACGCCGCCCATGAGCTCGTCGTTGGGCTCGGTAATGATACAGGCATGGTTGCCGACACCGTGGGGCTGATGTTCCTCGAGCAGCACGTGACCCAGGCACATCATGCGCACCTTGCCGTTGCGGTCGGAATAACTGGTGAGCACGCGCATGTACTCGTCGTTGCCGGGCACGCGATCCTGCAAGATCAGGTCGTCGGTGTAGCCGCTGGCATACGAATCGCGAATGACCTGTTCCAGCTCGGCGCGGTCGGCAATCTCATAGGCCTTCTTCTGGCCCTCGAACTCGTGCTGCCACCACATGATGCCGTCAGAAGGCTTCAGAATCATCGGGTAAGGAAAATCGATCTGGTCGAGCACTTCGGCAGGCGCCTCACCCTGGGCATTGAGCATCGTCTTGGTAAAGGTAAACGTGTGCGGATAGGGCACGCCATGCTTCTCGCACAGCTCGTAGAAGATCTCCTTCTTCTGGCACTGCTCGAGCATGCTGTAGGGCGCGTAGGGAGCGACGATGTTATCCGCCAGCTCATGAGCATCCTTGGCTTGAGCCACGAGAGCGACATAGTTATCGCCACAGCCCACAAGGACAATCGTCTTGTCGGCATGCGCTTGGGCAATGCCGTTGACGGTTTTGAGCATCACGGGCATGGTGTCGATATCCACGTTGGGCGTGTAGTCGATAATCTGGCTGCGGTACGCGGGACCCGTCTGATACTTGCCAAAGACCAGACTCTTGACCTGGTACTCCTCGTAGAAGGCGCGCGCCACCGAATAGGCGTTGATGTCGCCACCGAGCAGCACGGGAATGAACTCGCGCTCTGTAAATTGCAATGCCATGGAAACTTCCTATCATGAACTGCCCACACAACGGGCGGTCTTTGCGCAACTGATTTATTTTAGCGTGCCAAGCCGCCGGCGCCCAAAGCTCCACCGTATCTATGGCAATCAACGTAATCGTCCAGCACGAAGGCCAGCACGAAGACGGCGCTCACCGTTGTATGACAACGGGCAATGAACCTACCATTGTTGTAGGATTCAACATGTTGCCCGCCCCGTCGAAAGGTGCACCGTGCCCCAGGCTCATCCGATCAACAACCCCATCATTGACGCCGCCAAGCGCGAACTTGCAGATCGCGCCCAGACGGCAGCTCCCCTACGCACCGCAAACGATGCTTACAACGGGCCTGCCCGTATCGTCTCAATCAACACGTCGGAGCACAAAGGCACGCGTAAGTCACCCGTCGCCGACGGGCACGACACCGTCATCGAGCAGTTTGGCCTCGCCTCCGATGCGCACGCCGGGCATTGGCACCGCCAGGTTTCCTTTTTAGCTGCAGAGTCTATCCAGACGGCGCAGGCGCGCGGGCTCGATGTGCACGAGGGCGACTTTGGCGAGAACTTCACAACCCAGGGCATCAACCTGCTCTCGCTCCCCCTGGGAACGCAGCTCAAGCTTGGAAGCGACGTGATCGTCGAAATCAGTCAGATCGGCAAGGTCTGCCACACCCGCTGTGCCATCTACTATCTCGCCGGCGACTGCATCTTTCCCCACGAGGGCATTTTCGGCGTGGTGCTACAAGGCGGAGAAGCCCATACCGGCGACGACATACAGGTGGTCAAGCTCGGCGATGGCACCTGTTCCTTCACTCCCGCCGACGCACTCAAAGAGGTGGAGCAGGCTCGTCGCGAAGGAACCCTGTAGTTGCAAAATCCCACGTTGAAGTAGCTTTTACAGCCAAGAATCCCGTTGCAATAGGGTGCCGTAACGTTAAAGTTGAACTCTATGGTTTCTCAACAATTCATCATAACTGCAGGTCAAAGCCAAAGCCTCAAGTTCAACTTGACCCTTTGGGACCTTTAAGGTTCAAGTTGAGGTCGAAAGCAGTAGTAGAATACCATTCGAACTATAACCTACGATTGATTGCAGAGGGACTGGATGCAGCATTCGAATCATCGCACCGCAGCGCTCATTGCGTCGAAGCCCGCTCGTATCATCACGAGCGCCGCGCTCGCCGTTGCGCTGACGGCCACGCCGATGCTCTCCCCCGTTGCGGCGTATGCCGCCTCGCAGGCAACGCAGGACCAGCTTTCCGCAGCCCAGCAGAAGATCGAAGCCGCCACGAGCGCCTACAACGACGCCCGCACCAAACTCGATGACCTGCAAAAGCAGATTGACTCCAATGAGGCAAGCATCGAGGAAATCGAGGCTAAGCTTCCCGAGCAGCAGGCCAAGGCAAGCTCCGCCATGCGCGATCTGTACAAGTATCAGAAGGGCACCAATCCCATCGTGAGCTTCCTGGTCAACGCGCAGAGCCTGGGTGAGTTCATCACGACCTGCAAATACACCAACCAGATCACGAGCTCGAGCGTCGACGAGATCGAGCAGCTCAATAACATGCAAACCGAACTCGAGCAGAACAAAGCCGAGCTCCAGCAAGCCAAGTCTCAGCTTGAGGCAGAGCAGAAAAACGCCGAGGATGCGCTGGCGCAGGCCCAGCAGCTCCGCAGCGAGGCGCAGGCAAAAGCCGAGCAGGAAAATGCCGCTGAGCTTGCCAAGCTTGAGGCCGATAAGGCCGCTGCCGCCGAAAAGCTCTCGGGCGAGGGCGTGAGTGGCAGCAATTCCAGCAGCCAGGCCACCAACACCAACACCACCATCGACACCACGGTGAACAACGCCAATACCGGTAGCTCCGATTACGATTCGTTCATTAATGAGTGGACGAGCCGCATCGACAATTATCTCGCCGGCTCCCCCATGGCAGGCCAGGGCCACAACTTTGCCGTCGCCGCTTGGAATACCGGTGTCGACCCCCGTTGGTCCCCCGCCATCGCCTGCATCGAGAGCACCAAGGGTGCTTATTGCGCCAATTCTTACAACGCCTGGGGCTGGAGTGCACGTGGCGGCGGTTGGCGCAGCTTTGGCAGCTGGAGCGAGGGCATCTCCGCTCACGTTGCCTATCTGGGCGCCAACTACGGCTCCACCCTTACCCCGGCTGCGGCCAAAAAGTACTGCCCGCCCACGTGGCAGGACTGGTACAACAAAGTCGCCGCTCAGATGAACCGAATCTAAGTGCAACTGCAAAGGGCCCCAATAGGGCCCTTTTCTTTTAGGTAGCGGAGGTATCGACGACGCCGGTCGCATTGGCAACCGCGACTATGACGATCATGCATAGGAGCAGCACACCCAATGCCTTGAGCCAGAGCTTCGCGAGTTTCTTGCCGCGATAGCTGTCGAGCAGTGCGAATCGCCGACGAAGACGGCGCTTATCGAGCAGCGCAAAATGCATAAGCACCATAAGGCCGTCGACAAAGAAAAAATACTCGATGATGAGAAGCCACGTCGGGTAGCTTTGGTTTGCTCCGGTGGGGTGAAAGACGGCAAAGTGGCTTCCGGCAAAGAACACAAGCAGCGAGAAGCAGACGAGCGTATTCCAAATGCGCCCCAGAGACTCCGGAACGCGAGAGAGCAGACCGCATGCAGCGGAGGCGGCAGAGCCAGGAGGCCCTGCGGGGTTCTGGAGCCCTTGGGGCGTCAACACCGTCTCCGAGGCCGGAGTACGGACAGGCGGCGCAGGAGGCCGCACGGGGCGACTCAGATCGTATGCCGCGCGCGTCGCCCGTCCCAACGCTTCCGCACTCGCAAAACGCTTGGCCGGGTCGAGCGCCATCGACATGCAGACGGCATCGGAAAGTGGAGTGGGAATGCCGCGCGCCTCGCATTGCTCGCGCATGTCAAGCCCTGGTTTAGGGTCGACTCCCGTCAAGCAGAAGAACAACAGGGCGCCAAGCGCGTAGACATCGCTGCGCACACTCGTCTGCCCAAACCCATACTGCTCGGGCGGCGCATAGGGTCGCGTGCCGAACTTGACGGTGTCGGCATCGGCGCCATCGCGCCATACGCGGGCGATCCCCAAGTCGATAATCACCAGCGATGAAAATGTCAGGCCGTCACCAGGCGTATAGTTGGCACCTGTCACGATGATATTCGACGGCTTGAGGTCGCGATGGATCACCGGCGCCGACGTCTCCCCCGCCATTGCAAAACCGGCGTGGAGCTCGCCCACGGCATCGCATAGGGCGGGATACAATTCACGCGCATAATCGGGAGTGGCTCCCAGACGGTCCACCAGCGCCCCGAGCGTCTCCCCTTCGATGTATTCCATAACCACGTTGAGCTCGTCGCCCACACGACGACAATCGACGATTCTGGGCAGGTGCTCAAAACGCCTGCCTGCCCGCTGGGCGGCAAACAGACGCTCGTATGCCCCGCCGATTTGAGCCGAAGCATCGATGCGTTTACGGACAAAGGGGCCGAGCGAGCCACCGCCGGTTCCTTCAAAGTACACGAGCTCGGTTTTTTCAACGGACGAGCGCTTAAGTACACGCTCCACGCGATAGCTGTCGTCGCGATCGAGCGACGCCAGGTGCCCGGCAAGCGCTGTGGTCAGCTCGTCATCGGAATATGTTGGGGTCTGAGTATCCATAGCCTCCATCATAGCGCAGGGCGCAGACACCCCATGGCATCCGCGCCCCGTTCGTTTGCATCGTTGTTCGACAGCTCCGCCAGCTCAGATATCAGCCGCTAACTCACCGTCTCCTCGCCAAAGCGATACAGCTCCTCGTTGACCTTTTGGAGGCTGCACCCGCGATCGATACAGAAGATGATGATCGCATCGCGGCGGTCCTTGCAGTTAAGGACGCTTACCCCGGCAGCCGTCAGCGCACGATTGGTCTCTTTGAGCGTCAGCGCCATCGCAAAGGCAATCTGCAGCACCTTATTGCGGCTCGGATGACGCGCACCGGTAAAGATCTGATAGCCAAAGGTCTCATTGAGATCGGCCATACGAACCACGCGCGAGCGCTCCAAGCCCTTTTCCTGCAGTAGCTGCTTCAGGTAGTCCGAAAGCGACGGGGCGGCAAAGTCGTGCTCCCTGATATAGCCATCGATGTTCGGCGCATCGAGAAGCTCATTGAGCAACTCCTCGGTCAGCTTTTTATCGGGCATACGGCTTCACCTCCCCCAGTGCATGCAACATGCTAGAAACCACTTACGTCCGAACGCTCCCAGCTAGCAACCTGGTCGGGAGACACTGTACCCAGCGCCTCGAACTTCCAGGAGCCGCCCGCCTTCAGATGATTGGTGTTTGCAAGAGCCGTTCCAACCTGGTTGCCATCGGCATCATACAGAACATACTCAATCTGAATGTAGCTCTTTTCCTTGTCCGTGTTATTGGTCAGCGTGCCCGTGATCTTATAGGCAAACTGATTGGAGGTGTCTTCAGCCTCATCAGCAATGGCATACGGTTCTTGCGGTTCTTTTTGCTCCTCAGCCTGCTGTGTCGTCTCGGCAGGTTTTGCCGAATCGCTCGCAGACGAATCGGTTGAATTGCCACCCATAGAGCCCACGGCACCGACGATAACCAGCACCACGATGACGCCTAGGACAATCTTGCCGATCGGCTTCTTTCCCTCTTTTGCCATTATTCATCCTTCCTACGATCCGGCTACCGTGCCGGCACACAGCACATCGTAGAAAGGATTAAACTTGAATTCATTAGCTGAGAGCTAAGGTTGAGGTAAACGGCCAATGCGGTTATCCAAACGCCGAGCAAACGCACTTTGCGCGACCGTCTGCTGGCAGTGCGTCAACCCACCGTTACGGATTCCCCAGTAAAGGCGCTGATCATCAACAGGACAAAGAACGCCAGGTAGCTGACACTCATCGGGTACACCATGATCAGGAAGACGACCCAGCCGACATTGGTTTTACCGTCGGCATGGCGTTGCTCGCGATTGCGGCAAAGCCAAATCGTCACGCCAATGGCCACAATCAGCAACACGAGTGCCGCTGCTGCCAACCCGGCAAGCACAAACATCACGCCAATGCTCACAGCGATGACCGGAAGCAGCAGCAAACCGCAACCGCATCCACCCGGACTATATACGGCAGACTGTCGGCGTCGCTTCATCGCCGCGCCACCCCCATCATCTCTGAGCACTACAGTGCGATGGCCTGCTGAACAGGAACGATCTTATCGAGTTCCGGTTCGATCCGCCTTTTCTCGGCCTCAAGGTCAAACGCCACCTGAGCGCGCAGCCAATAACCATCCGTCAGGCCAAAATAACGGCAAAGACGGAGGTCGGTGTCGGCCGTCACGCGACGTTTTCCCAAGACAATCTGCCCGATACGCTGAGCCGGAATCCCGGTCTCTTTCGCAAGGCGATATTGAGAAATGCCCATGGGAACAAGAAACTCCTCTTTGAGAAGCTCACCAGGAGTCACCGGCGACAGCAAATCGGCCGAGGTCTCATCACTTGTGATAATCGACGATTTCGACATTCCAAGCCATCTCCTGTCTCCACTCAAAACAGACCCGATAGCGCTCGTTAACACGGATGCTATATTGACCGGCACGATCGCCCTTCAAAGCTTCCAGGCGGTTGCCCGGTGGAACGCGAAGATCATCAAGCGAAGCACAAACCTGCAGTTGGCGAATCTTCCTCAACGCAACACGCTCAAAGGGCACGAACCTCCTGACCCGCACACCCATGGCAAAGCGTTCGGTATCCTCATCTTTATACGATGCAATCATAGTATCGCCTTACGTTAGTAACGTCAAACGTTTCTATAGACTTACATCTCTATTATATCGTACGTTTGTTCGTGTTTTCTAGAACAAATAGTCCTTCAGGCCTTAGTCAAGCGAAAGCAATCGTTTGTAGACATCGAGGCCTTTGAGAAGGATTTCCTCGTCGAAGAGCATGCTATCGGTATGCAGAGCGCTTGTGGCATAGGCGGGGCAGCCATCCGAATCACTCGGGTTGTCTTGATCCTCTGGCATACCCGTGCCCAGCAGGAAAAACACGCCCGGCAGATGGCGTTGGTAGAACGCGAAATCCTCGGCAATCAGCAGCGGCTCGTCCACGAGCTGTAACTCGGGCAGAGCAGGCGCGATTCGAGCAAACAACTCGGGGTCGTTGTCGACCGGCGGATAGCCCTCGGCAAAGTCGAGATCGTACGTGCAGCCCGTTGCAGCGCATGCCTCGTCGAGTACACGGCGCACGCCTTCGCGCGCGCGGTCGAACATATCATCCGTAAACACGCGCAGGCTGCCAGCCACATGAGCCTCCCCCGCCACCGCATTGCAGACGGTGCCGGCCTGCAGCAGGCCGAACTTACCAATGCAGGGCTCGTCGGCACCCAACTCGTCCATGAGCTCGCGCTCGGAAACCAAGAACTTGGCAGCCGCCAATGCCGCATCGTGCGATTCCTCGACTGGAACGCCGTAGGTCTTGGCGATATGGATACTCGTGCCATGGATATGAATGTGCGTCTCGCTTGAGCGCGCCAGCAGTGGGCCGGAACAACTCGCCAACGTGCCGGCAGGCAGATCGGGCCACACGTGAAAGCCAAAAATGCGGTCGGCCCCATAGCGCTCGAACACACCGCTCTCGCATACCGTCTTGGCACCACCGGTCGTTTCCTCGGCCGGCTGGAACACAAAGAGAACATTGCGCCTAATGGCGCCCGGATGCTCGCGAATCGTACGGTCGACATACGTCGCGGCGGCAAGCGCCATGGCCATGTGTCCGTCATGTCCGCAAGCGTGCATCTTGCCGGGATGGGTTGAGGCAAAGGCCGCTCCCGTCGCTTCCGCGATGGGCAGCGCATCCATATCGGCGCGAATCGCCGTGGCATGCGCGGCATCAACGCCGGCGTCGAAGAAAGCACAGACGCAGCTGGGGCACGGATGGGTCACTTCGCAGGTGAGCGGTGCCAGCACGCCCTCGATATAGGCAATGGTTTGCGGAAGATCGAAATCGAGCTCCGGAATGCGATGGAGATCGCGGCGATAGCGACGGAGTTCTTGGAGCTCGGTCATAGAGGATCCCTTCGTGAGGCACATCTGTTGCAACTTATTGTGATACAGGATTGTGGCGCACATGTTTCCAGCATATCCCTGCATTTTTTAAACGTTATATACGAATACTCTTGTTTGGTAAAGTGCAACGTGGTAGGGTCGTTACCACTTGATAGAGGCGCGGGCACGAAGAACCGCGGGCGAGCCGGCAGGCTTTGACCCCGTGGGGAGGCGAAACCCGCCGAACTGGGCTTTTCGGGCACGAACAACCTGGTGGGCCTGTGGGAAACACCCACAGGACTGTCTGCAGCAATGCGGGAGCGCTATCCGGACATTGGGTCCACGCTATGCGGATTCGATGCGCAGATGGCGCCGTCTGGATAGCGAGGTTTACGGGACATGGCATTGACCCCCAACGAGGCATATGCGGCCAAGCAGCCGTTTGTGGACAAGGAGACACTCGAGCATATCGTCGAGCAGTTCCCCACACCGTTTCATCTATACGACGAGGCGGGCATCCGCCGCAACATGCAAGAAGTACGCGACGCCTTTGCATGGAACCCGGGCTTTAAGGAATACTTTGCCGTCAAGGCCAACCCCAACCCGGCGCTCATCTCCATTCTCAACGAATACGGCTGCGGCTGCGATTGCTCAAGCTATACCGAGCTCATGATCGCCCGCTCACTGGGTATCACGGGACACGACATCATGTTCTCGTCCAACGACACACCGGCTGCCGACTTTGAGCTCGCCGACAAGCTGGGTGCCATCGTCAACTTTGACGACATCAGCCACATCGGGTTCTTTGAGCGCGTTGCGGGGCCCATCCCCAAGACGGTCAGCTGCCGCTTTAATCCAGGCGGCCTGTTCCAGCTCTCCAACGGCATCATGGACAACCCGGGCGACTCTAAATATGGCATGACCACCGAGCAACTCTTCGAGGCCTTCCGCATGCTCAAGGCCAAGGGCGCCGAGAATTTTGGCATCCATGCCTTCCTTGCCAGTAACACCGTCACTAACGACTACTATCCCAAGCTCGCACGCATCCTCTTTAAACTTGCCGTGCGCCTGGAGCGCGAGACCGGCGCACATGTCGCCTTTATCAATCTGTCCGGCGGTGTGGGTATCCCCTACCTGCCCGAGCAGCAGGCTAACGACATTCACGCCATCGGTGAGGGCGTACACGCAGCCTACGACGAGATTCTGGTCCCCGCCGGCATGGACGATGTGGCGATCTGCACCGAGATGGGTCGCTTTATGATGGGCCCCTACGGATGCCTGGTCACCAAGGCCATCCACGAGAAGCAGATCTACAAGGACTATATCGGCGTGGACGCCAGTGCCGTCGATCTGATTCGTCCTGCCATGTATGGCGCTTACCACCACATTACGGTGATGGGCCAGCCGGGTGGCGACGACAAGACCACAGCGCCCGTCACGAACACCTATGACATCACGGGCAATCTGTGCGAGAACAACGACAAGTTCGCCATCGATCGCGAGCTGCCGCATATCGACATGGGCGATCTGCTTGTGATCCACGATACCGGCGCGCATGGCTACTCCATGGGCTACAACTACAATGGACGCCTGCGCTCCGCTGAGGTCCTGTTGCGCCCCGATGGCTCGGCCGACCTCATCCGCCGCGCCGAGCGCCCGGGCGATTACTTTGCCACGCTCGACGTGCTGCCGAGCGGCCGAGAGCTGCTGGCCAAGTCGCGCGCCGAAAGTGCCCGCCGTCGCGCCCAAGACGAGCGCCTGGCAGTCGCCGCCCAATGGAACAAACGCATCCAGATCGCGGACGCGAAGGAGAAGAACATGGACATCCGCAATCTCGAGGGCTCAATCGTCGCCCTCGTCACGCCGTTTAAAAAGGATGGCAGTGTCGACTTTGACGCACTCGAGCGCCTTATCGATTTCCACCTGCAAAACGGCACCGACGCCATCCTCACCCTGGGCACCACCGGCGAGAGCGCCACGATGACCGACGACGAGGACAACTCCGTCGTCGCCGCCGTGGTCAAGCATGTTGCAGGACGCGTCCCCGTCATTGCCGGCTCGGGCTCCAACTCCACGCAGACCATGCTCACCAAGTCGCTTACTTACCAGGGCCTGGGCGCCGACGGTCTGCTGCTCATCACCCCCTACTACAACAAGTCCAATGAAGAGGGTATCTATCAGCACTTTAAGACCGTCGCCGATGCCGTGGACATCCCCTGCATCCTGTACAACATCCCCGGCCGCTGCGGCTGCGGTATCAGCGAGCGCAACGTAGAGCGCCTGGCCGCGCACCCCAACATCATGGGTATTAAGGAGGCCTCGGGCAACGTCGCCTACGCGGCCAAGATCGCCCACCTGCTGTCAGACGACTTCCGCATGTACTCGGGCGAGGACGCGCTTACCGTACCGCTCATGAGCCTGGGTGCTTCGGGCACCATCAGCGTGTGGGCCGATGTGCAGCCGCAGCTCGTACATGACATGTGCCGCGCTTATCTGGACGGCGACGTAGCGCGCGCCCGCGATATACAGATTGCCGGCCAGCCGCTCATCAATGCCCTCTTTAGTGAGGTCAACCCCATCCCCGTCAAAGAGGCGCTCGCCCAGATGGGTATGATCGAGGCAAACTACCACATGCCGCTGTGCCCCATGGCAGACGACACGCGCTCTGCACTTACCGATGCTCTGAAGGGGGCTGGTCTGCTTGATTAAGACCGTCATTATGGGAACGGGCCGCATGGGCTCGCTCATCCGCACCACCGCCGAGGGCGTTGTCGACGCCGCCGGTCAACCCGTTTTTGATATCGTGGCCCAGATTGGCTTCGATTTGAGCGAGCTCGAGAACGCACCGGCTGCCGACGTCATCATCGACTTCTCGAACGTCGCGACCTTCGATGCCGTCGTCGCCTATGTCGAGCGCACGGGCGCGGCGTTGGTCTCAGGCACCACAGGCTACACCCCCGAGCAGATGGACCGTCTGCGTGAGCTGGGCCAGAACACCCGCGTTATGCACTCGGGCAATTACTCCATCGGCATCGCAGCCCTGCGTCATCTAGTGGCCCAGGCCACGCGCGAGTTGCCCGGCTTTGACTGCGAAATCGTCGAGACGCACCATAACCAAAAGGTCGACGCCCCCAGCGGCACTGCCAAGTTGTTGCTCGACGCCGTCGTCGAAGCCGAGCCCGAGGCAGGCTACCACCCCGTCTATGGCCGCGAGGGCATGTGCGGAGTACGCGATCCCAAGGAGATCGGCATGCACTCGCTGCGCGGTGGCACTGTCGCCGGCGTCCACGAAGTGAGTTTCTTTGGCCAGGACGAGGAGGTCACGCTCACCCACCGCGCCACGAGTCGTCAGATCTTTGTCAACGGCGCCTTGGCAGCCGCGCAGAAGCTCGTCACCCGCGAACCCGGCTTCTATACGTTCGACCAGGTCATGTTTGTCTAACCAGGTGTCAACCGAATCCGCCCAAAGGAGAGATAGCAAATGAGTAACGCAGCCGAGATGGATGCACAGGAGATTATCAACTACATCGCCACCGCGCCCAAAAAGACGCCCGTCAAGTTGTACGTGCGCGAGAAGCCGGGTATGAAGGTCCAGTGGGGCAATGCACACGTCTACGGCGGTCGCCGCGGCAAGACCGTCTTTGGTGACTGGGATGAGCTCAAGGCAATCCTCGACGTCAACGCCGACTCCATCGACTACTACGACGTCGAGAACGACTGTCGCAACTCTGCCGTGCCCATGCTCGACCTTAAGGGCATCAACGCCCGCATCGAGCCGGGCGCGATCATCCGCGACCGCGTCGAGATCGGCGACCGCGCCGTCATCATGATGGGCGCCATCATCAACATCGGCTCCGTCATTGGCGAAGGCTCTATGATTGATATGGGCGCCGTCCTGGGCGGCCGCGCAACCGTGGGCAAGAACTGCCACATCGGCGCCGGCACCGTACTGGCAGGCGTCGTTGAGCCCGCCAGCGCCACGCCCGTCATCATCGAGGACGATGTCATGATCGGCGCCAACGCCGTGGTCCTGGAGGGCGTGCGCGTGGGCAAGGGCGCCGTCGTGGCTGCCGGTGCCGTGTGCGTCGAGGACGTCCCCGCCGGCGCCGTCGTGGCCGGTGTCCCCGCCCGCGTCATCAAGATGCGCGATGAGAAGACCGACAGCAAGACCGGCCTGGAAGAGGGCTTACGTCAACTTTAATAGTTACGCGGTTTTGACAAACCGCGTTTTCGCTGACGTATGCCCAACCTGCGGCGCAATGTCAGCAACCAAGCCGAAAACAAAAAAGGCCGAAGTCCCGAAGGGCTTCGGCCTTTGCTTTCTCGCTGTAGGCGCAACGCAACTTATCGATTCTCGATGCTACCGATATTTTTGAGCTCGATGGAGATGAGGCCGTTAGGCTCATTGACGAACTCGATGTACTCGGAGTTGGAACCCATCTCGGCCGGGAAGCTGATCTCGATACCCGTGTCGGTACGGATCTTATGATTGCGCACCGCCGCGCGTTCGACCTGCTTGCGCTCCACGGGCACACGCTCAGGCACCTTCTCCTCGGTCAGTGCCGCGCGCACGCTCTCCTTGATGACCGGCTCGTCCTCAAAGACCTCGTCGACGATATCCCAAGGCGGCAGCTCCTCGTCATCCTCGACCTTCTCGGCAACAGCAGCCTTAACCTTGGCGAGCGCTACGGCCGTATTGGCACCGTGCTCCTCGGCGACTTCCTCGACCACACGCGTCACGGTGTCGATGACCTCCTTGCCCGATACGCCCGTGTCGCACTGCAGCAGGCCATCGGGGATAAGCATACGGTCCTCGCCGGCAATCTTGCGTTTCTTGTCCACATAGCCGATCTCCATGGTGCTCGCGCGCACGATGGCATAGCTCGGCACCTTTTGCGAGGGGTTCGGCAGAATGGCGTAGTGGCGCGCGATGTCGTTACGCACCTCGCCCTCTTCGCGACCCACCTCGTGCATGAATGCCTGCTTGGAGCCCAGCAGCATCACGGCAAACCAGCGGGCATCCTCATCGTCGTCAAAGTCCGCCACAAGCACGTCGGTGGACTCGGCTTTCTCAGCCTTGGTGAGTTCGGAAGAGATAAACTCCGCAATCTGCTGCGACAGGTCCACGAACTCACGCTCACCAAAGAAATAGCTCTTGAGCTCGCCGCCGAATGCGGAGTTCTCGGCAAACGTGGCACGCTTGTTATCGGCCGAAGTGCGCGCGCGACGCAGATGTGTGGTCACGAAGTTGCGGACAGTACGGCTTTCGATATCCAACTCGCGCTGGCTCATGACGTTGACGGCAGAGTCAAAGTCCAGGATATGCAGAATCGCGTGATTGATTTTCATATACGGCATTCCGTTCTAGATCGATTTCGGCACGAATCAGTATAGCGGTCGAGCCCGCCCCAGGCGCTTCGAAGATTGGTGCATCGGGGACAGGTTGCTTGCACCAATGGTTAGCGCAGGAGCTCGGACTGCCAAGCCTCGAGCTGTTCTGCCAAACTCTTGCCGGCAGCGGGCATGTCGATCTGAGGTCGTTTGGGCAGCAGTGCGCATTTAAGGATTGCTACGATGGTCTGCGAGACAAAGCGTCGTGTATCCTCGTCAAAGCCTTGCGCAGCCTGGAGCATCACGGGCAGGCTCTCGCGCAGATTCCCAGCGATATCCGCAAACCGCTCAGCACCCGTAGCCTCAAACACGGAGAACAACGCATCTACAAAACGCTCGCGTTCGCTAGGCGACACTGCAAGCAACATCTCGCGAATGGAACCATCAACGTATCGAGCACCGGCAGACAGGCGCTCACAGTACACGAAGTCGTGACCATCAACCACCCAGCTAAAGGGATTGTGCTGCAGCAGGCTGAACTCGGTGCTCTCAACGATGGCATAGTCCTCCTGTGTCTCGAACATCATGCCAAAGATCGACGACCGAGGTAGCGTCTTATCGATTCGACCGGAAAGATCGGCAAAGGCGTTGCCGTTCAGAAACTCCTCGACGAACCCTGGACCATCATGGGAATACGCCCGTTCGATTCGCTCACGGGCGACATCGGAGCACATCGCCGCACCGTACACCGCAAGGTTTCCACCCTTGGAATGACCTCCGCACAAAAGCGGCCCGTCGATCGCATCCGCCGCCTCGTCCACATAACGCGCCGCGGATTCCTGGGCCGGCACAGGACACCGGAACGCCATGTTAAAGTCCTCTTTCCAGCCCACAATCGTGCTGTCGGTCCCCCGGAAGGAAAGATAGCTAAACCCCGCCGGAAACCGGAACGCCATTGCTGCAAACTGCTCCGTCGCCACCACATCGCTCACGGCACGATAGCCGCAAACGTGCACGCCGCGGTATCTGGGATTTGCTGCCACGGCCTCCAACAAGGCCCTGCTCCCCTCTGGATCCCACAAGTCGTCAATCATGTCCCGATAGCACTCGGCACGCAGCAGCTCGCGTACGTCTAGGCCCTGCCAGTTCGTCAGCTCCGCCGTATCACCCGGCAAACGCAAATAGGACAACCACGCAAAGACCAGGCTGTCCACCGCGCAGAACGGCCGCTCCTCAAACGGATCAAACGCCGTCTGGGCATAGGTCAAAAAATTAGGCGAATCCGACATGGCCCTCCCATCAACTATGGTGTATTGGGATGGTGTATTGGGGTCAGGTTACTTTGCACCAAAAGGCGCCCGGGCCGTGTGGACCCGGACGCCTTCATTGTAGCTTTTCGCTCTAGCGAGCTTGATTTAGCAGGAGAAATCGACGCTGTCGATGATGTCCTTGAGGGCCTTGGCGGAGACGGTGAGCTCATGCTGCTCGTCGTCGTTCAGCGGCACGGGGACGCGGCAGACAACGCCGTCGCGGCCAACGACGGTCGGCATGGAGATGGCAAGATCGGACAGGCCATACTCGCCCACCATGAGCGAGGAGACAGGCAGAACGGTCTGCTCATCGCGCATAACGGCGGTGCAGATGCGCTTGACGGCCATGGCGACGCCATAGTAGGTGGCGTGCTTCTTCTCGATGATGGTGTAGGCGGAGTTCTTGACGTCCTCAGCGATGCGCTTCTCGGCAGCCTCATGCTCCAGGTGGCCGTGAAGCTCACAGAAGGTGTTCAGCGGAACGCCGGCAACCTGAGCGCTGGACCAAGCGACAAACTCGGAGTCACCGTGCTCGCCCATGACATAGGCCTGGACATCGCGCGGGTCAACCTCGACGTGGGCACCAAGCATCTGCTGCAGGCGGCCGGTGTCGAGCACGGTGCCGGAACCGATGACGTGGCCCTCGGGCAGGCCGGACATCTTGATGGCGGCGTAGGTCAGAACATCGACCGGGTTGGAGACGATTAGCAGAATGCCGTCGAAGCCGGACTTCTTAATCTCGGGAATAATGGACTTGAAGATGCTGACGTTCTTGTTGACCAGGTCCAGGCGGGTCTCACCGGGCTTCTGGGCAGCGCCAGCAGTGACGACGATCATGGCGGCGTCGGCGACATCGGAATAATCGCCGGCGTAGATCTTCATCGGCTCGGCAAACGTCATGCCGTGCGCGATATCCAGGGCCTCACCCTCGGCACGGTTCTTGTCCACGTCGATGAGGACCATCTCGGAGAACAGACCACTCTGCATCAGTGCGAACGCCGAAGACGAACCGACGAAACCGCAGCCGACAATAGCGACCTTCTTCTCGTTAACCATTAGAAACTCCCATCTCTCTCCACAAACAAGCCGCCCGGGAACGACCCGAGCGGCTTGTCGTAATCCCAATACATCCAATCGGGACTTTGATTATGCCCCTATTCGCAGCCAAAAATCGACCGTTTACCGAAATTGTTTGCAGTATTCGTAAAATAACTGCGCGAAATCGGTTTCGAGCTATTGACGAGTCGAAATAGGTTTCTAATACAGGCCCGCCTCGCGAATGGCCTCGACAGCCAAAGCGATCTGATCGGGCGGTAGGACCAGCGCCATGCGCACGTGTCCCTCGCCCGAAGGACCAAAACTCGCGCCCGGCGTCACCACAACGCCGGCCTTCTCCATGAGCTCCTCGCAAAACGCCATGGAATCGGTGCGACCACCGGGAAGCTTGGCCCACACAAACATAGAGCCATGCGCGTTGGGACGCTCCCAGCCCAGGCCCTCAAGACCGTCGCACAGGGCATCGCGACGTTCCTGGTACTTCAGGCGCTGCGCCTCGACCTCATCGCGCGGACCGTTCAGGCAGGCGATAGCAGCCTTCTGGATCGGGAAAAACATACCGAAGTCGATCTGGCCGCGCAGCTTGGCAAAGGCCGAGACCACATCCTCGCGACCGACCAAAAAGCCGATGCGGGCACCGGTGACGTTAAACGACTTGGAAAGCGAGAAGAACTCCACGCCCACCTCAAGCGCACCGGGATACTGCAAGAAGCTGCCGCCGGGCTCGCCGTCAAACACGATGTCAGAGTATGCGTTGTCGTGAACGATGAGCAGGTCGTGCTCGCGGGCGAAAGTGATGATCTCCTCGTAGACCTCGGGCGTGCCCACCGAGCCGACCGGGTTGGCGGGCAGCGACACGATCATATACTTGGCACGATCGGCCACCTCGGGATCGATACCCGCCACATAGGGCAGGTAATTATGCTCGGCAACCAGCGGATAGTATTCGAGCTTGGCATCGGCGATCTTGGCACCCGCCTCAAAGACCGGGTAGCACGGATCGGGAACCAAAATAGTATCGCCCGGATCGAGCAGGGCCAGGCCCAAATGGCCCACACCCTCCTGCGTGCCGTTGCACGACTGCACCATAGACGGCGTAATGCCGGAGACACCAAAGCGACGCTCGTAGTAATCGCACACGGACTGCTTGAGTTCGGGCAGGTCGCGCAGGGCATACTTCCACATCTCGGGATCTTGGGCTGCCTGCGTGAGCGCCTCGACCACGTGGTCGTACGGCTTAAAGTCGGGCGTGCCCACGCTCATGTTGTAAATGGTCTTGCCCTGAGCCTTCAGCGCGAGAAGCTTATTGTTGAGCGAGGCGAAGACCTCCGCGCCAAAGCGGTCGAGACGCTGCGATGCCTGCATGGTGCCACCTTTCGATATAAAAAAGCGGCGCTCCGACAAGAGCGCCGCGCGATACGGGCCATCAGATTGCAAAAGTGTAACGCTTGCAACCCCCGTATTGGTTCAATTTAGCCAACCTTAGTCAACTGGATTGAGCGCGTCGATCTGCGCAAGCCACAGACGCGAGCTGGCGTCACTCGGCATACGCCAATCGCCGCGCGGGCTGAGCGTCACCGAACCCACCTTGGGACCATCGGGCAGGCAGCTGCGCTTAAACTGCTGGGCAAAGAAGCGACGATAGAACGTACGCAACCACGTGTGGACGGTCCCGGCGTCGTAGACGCCCTCGAAGCTCTTGAGCGCCATGCGGTAGATCTTGCCCGGCTCAAAGCCAAAACGTAGCAGGTAGTAGAGGAAGTAGTCGTGCAGCTCGTACGGGCCCACCAAATCCTCGGTCCTCTGCGCAATCTCGCCGTCGCCCGTGGGCGGCAGAAGCTCGGGGGACACCGGCGTATCGAGGATATCGAGCAAGACCTCGGCAATACGCCCGCCAAAGACATCGGCGGCATAGCGCACCAGATGGCGCACAAGCGTCTTGGGCACGCTCGCGTTGACGGCGTACATGCTCATGTGGTCGCCGTTATAGGTAGCCCAGCCGAGCGCCAGCTCCGACAGGTCGCCCGTGCCAATGACAAAACCGCCAGCCTGGTTGGCCAGATCCATCAGGATCTGCGTACGCTCGCGGGCCTGGCTGTTCTCGTAGGTCACGTCCTGCACGGCCGGATCATGCTCGATATCCTTAAAGTGCTGTTCCACGGCAGCATGGATTGAGACCTCGCGGAAGCTCACACCCAGGTCGCGAGCGAGCGACTCGGCATTCGACTTGGTGCGATGCGTCGTGCCGAAGCCGGGCATGGACACGGCTGTGATACCAGTGCGCGGCAGCCCCAGCGCATCGAAGGCACGCACGGTCACAAGCAGCGCCAGCGTGGAATCGAGACCGCCCGAAAGGCCGATAACGGCCGCCTTGGTGCCCGTATGGGCAAGGCGGGTCTTGAGGCCCGCGGTCTGCAGGTCGAGGATGGTCTCGCAGCGCTCAGCCAGGTCACCATGGTCGGCAGGCACGAAGGGCGCGCGGGGGAAGACACGGTCTATGCCGAGCGCATCGCGCAGGACAGGCTCTTCGGCGAGCGAGCCCTCAAACGAGAACTCGACGGTCACGGCCTCCGGCGCATCGTCCACGCGCGTCCATGTCGTCGAGCGACGGCGCTCAGCAACCAGACGGTCAAGGTCAACGTCGGCGATGGCCATATCGCAGGTAAGCAGTTTGGTCGCGGCGAGCTTGGAGCCGTTTTCGTAGACGAGGTTCTCGCCCGCAAAGACCATGTCGGTCGTGGACTCGCCCTCGCTCGCGTCCGCGTAGGCATAGGCGCAATACAGGCGCGCGCTCTGGTTGGAAATGAGGCTGCGGCGGTAATCCGCCTTACCGATAATCTCGTCCGAAGCCGACGGATTGAGGATCACCGTCGCACCGGCAAGCGCCATCTCGGTCGAAGGCGGCGCCGGCACCCACAGGTCCTCGCAAACCTCAACGCCCAGCACCATATCCTCGGCACCCTCATCACAGCAGCGGTAGACAAGCCCCGAACCCAGCGGAACCGGACCCTGACCGGCAAATTCAACCCACACGGGATCCGCAGGCGACGGAGCAAACCAGCGACGCTCATAGAACTCGCCATAGTTGGGCAGATACTTCTTAGCCGTAAGACCCAAAAGCTCACCCGCACAGCACACGGCGGCGCAGTTGTAGATGTTTTCAGCCACCGCAACGGGCAAGCCAACGGTAAAGACGATCGGCAGCTCACGGGTTTCATCGAGGATGTGCACCAGCGCTGCTTCGCAGGCATGCAGCAGCGTGCGGTTATGGAACAGATCGGCCGCGGTATAGCCGGTCAGGTTAAGCTCGGGCAGTATCAGCGCGCGAACGCCACGCTCGGTAGCCTCGCGAACAGCCGCCAGCGCCACCTCGGCATTGCCCTCGACATCGGCCACACGCATCTTGGGCGAGGCCGCCGCCACACGCAAAAAGCCATCAGACTGAGAAAGGTGAAGATTCATAAGAATGCTCCCGTGCGTAAACGCCATTCACAACAATTAGCAAGCCCTATTGTAGTTCAACCGCCGGGTGTAACCGCATCCCACCAACTTGGTGAGCTATTGATGAGTTGATGGTATCTGTTAAATGTCACGTACGATTCACATCTGGTGGGTACCCTGATGGCTACACGAAACGAAGCAGATTTACACCGGGAGGACCCCGTATGACAACCAAGTACACCGACGCGCCACGCACGCGCGTCATGACGCCGGCATCGCTCAACAACGGCGTGCACGAGAACCATTCCATCGGACAGACCATGGCCATCGCGCCCAAAAAGGGCCTGTTCGATGACATTTCCATTCCCCAGATCATCGCCGGCGCCGCAGCTGCTGCCACGAGCGTCGCGCTTGCCTCCAAGATTGGCATTGCCGGCTCGGTGATTGGTGCCGCTGTGAGTTCAGTCATCACTGTTGTGTCCTCGCAGGTCTATCGCCACTTTATCTCCGCCAGCGCCGAAGCAATCAAGGGCACGCATGCCGCTGTCGACTACCCTGCCGGCGCCTACGAGCCCGTTGAGCCCGATGTCGAGGAGCACCTAGGTGGCGCCGCGACCACGCAGGAGATGCGCCAGGTTGCGGGACGCGCGACCACGGCGCGCGTCGCCCCCAACAGCCTGCGCGCCAAGGCGGCGGCAGAGCGCAGCCAGACGCAAAAGAAGGTCATCGTCTTCTCGATCGCCATCGCCATCGTCGCGGTCATCGCCTGCGCCGGAGCGATTCTCATCACCACCGCCGGCGAAGGCCTGGGCGAACGCCCCGAGTCAATCCTGTCGTCGCGCACGACCGAGAGCAATGCAAATGGCAACACCCAGTCGCAGGATCAGCAGACACAGACGGACGACACGCAAGACAGTTCTACCTCCGCCAATTCGCCCTCGAACACCCAAGACCAATCGCAGAGCACCGATTCCTCTACGGCCAACAGTGGCACGCAATCCGGCACGACCGACTCAAGCCAAACGACTGACGGCTCTCAGCCGAGCACGGGCGACCAAACGAGCGGCAATGCATCGGGCACGGGATCTACCGACAGCGGCAACACCAACAGCCCGAACAGCTCGGGCGGGACTGCGTCCGGCACGGCATCTGACAGCTCGAGCCAAGGCACGACGTCGGGCAACTAAGCACGTTTGTCTCTCATAGATAACCGACCTGCATAACGGGCGCGAACCGGCAAACGGTCGCGCCCGTTTACCTTGGGCGCCGAGGTAGCAAGCCCCGCGCGATGGTAAGATGCTTTGGTGTGTAAAGAGGAGATTTGCCATGAGCAAGACAATAGTTAGGCCCACGCTTTCGCTGGGCAACCACATCTATCTGTATCGCCTGCTGCGCGATGCGATTGGATGCGGCAAGCAAACATTTATGACGCAGGTCGAGGAGGCGCTCGCCGCTGGCGACATGACCGCTTATGACCTGGGCTTCGAGTCCACGCGCGAGCTGCTTGAGGAGCTCAACGACTGCGTTAAGCTGACCGTCTTTAAGGGCGGCCGCCTGTATGCCACCGTCATCGCCAACGAGGCCTGGGATGCCGCACTTGCCAAGGGCGAGGACAAGCCCAAGACCGCCAAGGGCGCCAAGCAGTCCTACAAAAAGAAAAAGCGCGGTGAGAAGGACCTCAAGGCCGTGCGCCCCAAGCACGTTAAGCGCACCGAGCCAGAAACCATGGTTGAAGCCGCGCCGGAACCCGAGCCCGAGACAGAGATCGAAGTCGCTATTGAGGTAACGGCAGAAGCCGAAACCGAAATCGCCGCCACGACCGATCCCAAAGTCATATCTGAGCAGGAAGCCACTGTGGAGCTCAATGAAGCGCCCAAGTCGACAACCAAAGAAGCTGCTGACCAACCCGAGACGCCTGCGTTCCAAAACAGCGATGTCTTTGGCAACGAAGCCGAGGACGATCAGTCCGACGAGCCCGCAGATCAAGACGCTACCGAGTCGGCGCCGGAGCCCGAGACGCCGCAGCCTGCCATCTCGCTCACGGTCGTCTATGACCCCGAGAACGCCAACGCCGGCATCACCACCATGGCATCCACGCCCATCGAGGTAAAGTCGAGCGTCGAGAATCAGAGCGCTCCGCAAGTCGAGCTCGACACCGCGACCGCAGACGCACCCGCCATCGTCGAGCCCGCAGATTCCGCGGCGATGCCGAAAGCGGACACCGAATCAGTACTCGGCACCGAACCCGCGCCCGTCATCGAGGTGACGCCCGTCAATGAGCAGGCCTCCGCACCGGCGATGGCACCGGCCCCCGCACCCGCAGCACCGACCATCCCCGAGGACTTCCCCATCGATTTCGCAACCGAGGTCTTCTGCCCCGGCCCGTTGCTACACCAGCTGTCGACCTATCTCCCCTACGGCGCCGACACGCTCGGCATCATCGGCGAGTACTACTGGATCGCCCGCGAGCGCGGTACCATCGAGGCCGCGCGAAACCGCGCAAGCTTCCCCCTGCACTATACGCAGGCCGGCGAGCGCCACGAAGTCACCGTGCGCATCCGCCGCAATACCACCGGTGGCCTCGGATCCACCTGGGCCATCGATAAAGTCGAAGAACCCGAGCAGTAACGACAAACGACTCAAATCCAAATCAGGATTTGAGCCGTTTTTATTTGTTGATGTTGCGTAACCAACAGCGAGCGGGCCGCAAGTGCCCCAGGTTGCCGTGAAAGAGGAGCGACGCGTACTTCGGTACGCGAGCGACGGCTTGAACGGCAAGATGGGGTGCTTGCGACCCGCGCAGCGTCGAGCAGTTACGCGGTTTGGAAAACCGCGTAACGATCTAGTCGCGCGTCAGCTTACGGTGAATACGATGCGGCTGGGCTGCGTCCTCGCCAAGGCGCTCGATGCGGTTGGCCTGATAGGCCTCGAAGTTGCCCTCAAACCAATACCAGTTGCCCGGATTCTCGTCGGTGCCCTCCCACGCCAGAATGTGCGTGGCGACGCGGTCCAGGAACATACGGTCGTGGCTAATGACCACCGAGCAGCCCGGGAACTCGAGCAGCGCCGCTTCGAGCGAGGACAGCGTCTCGACGTCGAGGTCATTCGTGGGCTCGTCGAGGAGCAGCAGGTTGCCGCCCTGCTTGAGCGTAAGCGCCAAGTTCAGACGGTTGCGCTCGCCACCGGAGAGTACGCCGGCGCGCTTCTGCTGGTCCTGGCCTTTAAAGCCAAAGCTCGCCACATAAGCACGGCTCGGAACCTCGGTCTCACCGACCATCATGTGGTCCAGGCCATCCGAGACGACCTCCCACAGGTTCTTATCGGGGTCGATGCCGGAACGGTTCTGATCGACATAGGAGATCTTGACGGTCTCGCCCACCTCGAGCTCGCCCGAAGTCAGCGGCTCCAGGCCCACGATGGTCTTGAACAGCGTGGTCTTGCCCACACCGTTGGGGCCGATGACGCCCACGATGCCGTTGCGCGGCAGGGTGAACGAAAGGTCATCGATGAGCACACGGCCATCGAACTCCTTGTGCAGGTGATGGGCCTCGAGCACCTTGTTGCCCAGACGCGGGCCCACAGGGATGCGGATATCGGTCCAGTCGAGCTTCTGGCTTGCGCGGGCCTCGGCCTCCATCTCCTCGTAGCGAGCCAGACGGGCCTTGTTCTTTGCCTGGCGAGCCTTGGGCGAGCTGCGTACCCACTCGAGCTCGGCCTCCATGCGCTTGGCGAGCTTGGCGTCGCGGTTGCCCTGAGCCTCGATACGAGCGGCCTTGGTCTCCAGATACGTGGAGTAGTTGCCCTTGTAGGGATAGAGGTGACCGCGGTCGACCTCGCAGATCCACTCGGCAACGTTATCCAGGAAGTAGCGATCGTGCGTGACGGCAAGCACCGCGCCCTGGTAGTTGTGCAGGAAGTGCTCGAGCCACAGGATCGACTCGGCGTCCAGGTGGTTCGTGGGCTCGTCGAGCAGCAGCAGGTCGGGAGCCTCGAGCAGCAGCTTGCACAGGGCCACGCGGCGGCGCTCGCCGCCGGAAAGCACGTTGACCGGCATGTCGGAATCGGGCAGCTGCAGGGCGTCCATGGCCTGGCCGAGCTTGGAATCGATATCCCAGCCGTCGGCGGCGTCGATCTCGTCCTGGAGCTTTCCCATCTCGGCCATGAGGGCGTCCATGTCGCAGTCCGGGTCGCACATCTCCTCGCCGATCTTATTGAAGCGATCGACCTTGGCGATCATATCGCCAAACGCCATGCGCACGTTCTCGATAACGGTCTTGTCGTCGTCGAGCGGCGGCTCCTGCTGCAGGATGCCCACGGTGTAGCCGGGGGTGAGCCTGGCATCGCCGTTGGAGACCTCCTCGATGCCGGCCATAATCTTGAGCAGGGTCGACTTGCCCATACCGTTGGGGCCCACGACGCCGATCTTGGCACCGGGGTAGAAGCTCAGGGTCACGTCGTCAAGGATTACCTTGTCGCCATGGGCCTTGCGAGCCTGATACATCTGGTAGATAAACTCTGCCATTTGCCTGTTCTATCCTTTCTACCTGCTGTTTCCCTATTCTTGATTCGCTTTAGTGGAAACGAAATGAGGGAACCAGCTCTGAAACGTAACGAAAAAGGGGCATGGTTGCCCACACCCCCTAATACTACCTGGGAAAAGTCCCCCGGAACATACTATGAACTGCGTACGCTAGTTTTCCGCAACCTTAACGAGCGGCTCGCTGCGATTTGCGCCACAACAGATACGAGTAGACGTAGACGGCTCCAACCGAACCAAACGCCAGTATCGCAATCACCGCGGCGACGACTTCACTCGAAAGCACGCTGCCTGCCACGCCCATCACAATCAGGCCAATACCCAGCACCATAAAGCAGGCGCCGCCAAAACGCTGCGTACGGCGCCAGTTCTCGGGATCGGCAAGCGCCCAGGGTGTCTTGATACCGAGCGTATAGTTCTGCTTCACACGCGGCAAGTAGTTGCCTACGCCGATGAACAGCAAACCGACAACACCGGAAATCAGCACGTTAACCGAACCGACCGCCGGCACCACGCCCCAGACCGTAAGCTCTCCCAGCAAGCTTATGGCGCACATGAACAAGGTGAAGGCGATTACGAAGCCCTGGTAGAACTTGCCCGAGGTTCGATATGCCTCACCTTTGGGGTCGATGCGCGGCACCATGCAGAACATTGCGAGAAGCGCCAGAGGCAGCACGCCGAGCGCAGAGGCCATCCAGCTAGGACCCCAACCGTCGACGGCGCCGTTCGCGCCCCAGTGCGTGGGAATCTGCGTAGGCAAGCTCGGCATCACCATGAGGTGCGCTACGACATTGGCGACGCACAGAGCGACCAGCGCAATCCACACGCGCGACGATACCCCCGTGGGGTGAATGCCCTTGTTTTCGTTATTCATCCTTATCACCTTCAGTGTTTGTAAAGCCCATAAACCAGCCAATTAAATCCTGCATGACGGTGGTGTTTAAGCTGTATACGATGTTTTGGCCATGGCGCTCGTCGGTCACCAACCCGGCGTTTTTGAGCGTCGCCAAGTGATGGCTCAGCGACGGCTTACTGATATCGAAATGCTCGGCAAGCTCCCCCGCCGTGCAATTGCCCTCGCGCAGCAACTCCAAAATGCGCCGTCGCGTTGGATCGGCAAGCGCCTTAAAACCCTCTCCCGGCATAAGACCCCCTCTCATCATCTCTCATGACGTGCACACTATACTCAATATTTCGATGTTTGTCTAACTATTTAATCGCAATGCTTCAAACCACATCAAAGCAAACGCCATCGCAACCTATGGGCGATTACCTATAATGGCGATAGCTAAAACACGACCGACTCCCCATCGGAGGATATCTATGACCGAAACCGCTGCCGCAGCCGCCATCGAGACACGCGACACCAAGCTCGAGATCATCATGGGCCGCGAGGCACTCGATAAGCTCGCCGATGCTACGGTGCTGGTGCTCGGCTGCGGAGGTGTGGGCTCCAATTGCTGCGAGGCACTCGCCCGCGGCGGCATCGGTCATTTCGTCATTCTGGACAAGGACGTCATCGCGCCCAGCAATATCAACCGTCAGGCCATCGCCTTTCACAGCACCATCGGAAAGCGCAAGGTTGACGTGATGGAAGCCATGATCCACGACATCAATCCCGCCGCTGCCGTCATCAAGCGAACTGAATACTTGCTGAGCGACAACATCGATGATTTCTTCGCGAGCGTTTTGGAGCAGACGGACGGCAAGCTCGACTACGTCGTCGACGCCATCGACACCATCTCGGCCAAGCTCACCATTGCCAAATATGCTCAGGACCACGACATTCGTTTGGTTAGCTCCATGGGCGGGGCCAACAAGCTCCATCCCGAGTGCCTCCGCTTTGCCGACATTTTCGATACGGTACGTGACCCCATGAGCCGCATTATGCGCAAAGAATGCAAGAAGCGCGGAATCAAGAGCCTGCATGTACTGTTTAGCTGCGAGGAATCGGTTAAGACACAGCCTCGCGACCCTTCCAACATCCACGAGCGCACCGAGCTGGGAACCGCCAGCTTTATGCCGCCCATCATGGGCCAGATGATTGCCGGCGAGGTTATCCGCCAGATCAGCGGCCGCGGCACTGAGCGCGTACGCTCCGATGGCCAACGTCTGGACTAGCGGAGCGCACCGAGATGGAGCCCCGGTTATTTGATGCACACTGCCATCTTGATTTAATGGCTCACCCGGACGCCGTTGCCGATGAGGCGACGGCACTAGGCTTGGGTCTATTTGACTGCGGCGTCAATCCGCGCGACTTTTCGGCCGCAAACGAGCGCGCCTGTCGCCAACCAGGCATCATCGCCGGCGTTGGGCTTCACCCCTGGTGGCTCGCCGATGGCCACTGCGGTTTTGTCGAAGTCAATCTGCTTTGCGAAGTTGCTGCCCAAGAACGCTACATCGGCGAAGTCGGACTCGACTTTTCCGCGCGCTTTGCTGGAAGTGAGCCGCTACAAATACAGGCACTTAACCGGCTCTGCGATGCGCTCGTGCAGCATCCTCTTACCGGGCGCGTGATATCAATTCACGCCGTTCGTTCGGCAGAAGCCGTACTGGACGTCCTCGAATCGCATGGACTACTCATCCCAAACCCCGATTCCCCCGTTATCATCTTCCACTGGTTTAGCGGCACCTCGGACGAGCTTGTCCGCGCACGCGATGCAGGCTGCTATTTTTCCGTCAACGAACGCATGCTCGCGTCTAAACGAGGACGCGAATACGCACGACAGATTCCACTCGATCGTTTACTGCTCGAGACCGATGCGCCAGCCGAGCCAAACACAGAAACAAGCGCACAGTCGCTCATCAGATCGCTCACAAGGACCTCGATGCGCATTGCCTCACTCAAAAACTGTGACGCAAAGCGCATCGAGTCGGTAGTTTTAGCAAATGCGCACTCTGTTTTTGACCTTCGCTAACCCCTGTGGGCAAAAATGCCAAGGGACATGCGAATCGCACAACGCAGTCCCTATTGGTAGGCAGTACAATTCGGCAGCATTACACCAATTCGTGCATGAGATCACGGTTGCGTGCATACAATTCGTCAAAGATATGACGACGCGATGCATATAACTCGTGGGCAGCCATATCGGGCACGATTGTTTGCGCAACGCCAAGGACTTGGGCGAGCTCATCCCATGATGCATAGGCGCCACCTGCGAGAGCTGCCATGATGGCATCACCGAAGCATGCGCCCACCGTAACCTTGGCAACCGAGACCTCGCGCCCGCATACGTCGGCGATAGCCTGCATCCAAACTGGATTCTTGGTTCCACCTCCGACAAGCATAATGCGCCCAATTGGCAGTCCATGCTCTCGCTCGATAATGTCGACATGGGATGCAACGGTATACGCGACGCCTTCCAAGGCGGCGCGAACCATATGGGCTCGCGTATGCCTTCCGGTCAGGCCAAAGAAGACGCCACGTGCCTCGGGATCGTTGAGCGGAGTACGCTCCCCCGCAAAGTACGGCAGACACAGGAGCCCATCGGCACCCGGCGCCACATCGGCGGCATCATGCGCCATAACCGAATAGGCATCGGGACCACCGTGGCCCTCGGCCTCTACGGCGTCGCGATACAGCTCTTGGCGCAGCCACGATGTGAGTGCGCCCGCCGTATTGGTCCCCGCGCAGATCCCGTAAGTTCCGGGAATGATAAACGTCCCCGGCCACAGGCGGGCATCATCGATCATATGATCAGCTAGGTAGATGAAATACGCCGTACTCCCCAACTGAACCATCATATCGCCGGGACGGAATACACCCGTCGAAATGGCCTCGGCACCAGAATCGCCCGTTCCCACTAAGACAGGTGTCCCTGCCGCGAGCCCCGTCGCCTCAGCCGCACGCTGCGTAATCACCCCGGCAATATCGGTAGCCGACATTACCTCCGCCATCTGGTCAGGCCGGCAGAAACGAGCACATTCCCGAGCATCAACCTTCCAAGTGAAGCGGTCGTATAGGGGAAGAAAATCCTCCGCCAAATAACGGTCCACCGTAAAACGCCCCGTCAACTTTGCGCATAGAAACGACGACGCCGTCAGGAACTTCGCGGCACGTTCGTGCACCTCGGGCATATTCTCCTTAAACCACAAGATCTTGGGAGCAATATCTGACGAACAGGGATCGTGCCCGAAAAGCTCGCGTGCGCGGTCTGACCCATATTCGGAAAGAAGCTCGTCAATCTGCGGCTTCGAACGTGCATCGACTCCATACAAAATCGCGGGCGCCAGCGCGTTGCACTCGGTATCGACCGGCACACAGTCGCAACCCAATGCGGAAAGGCCCACGCATCCGATCTGTGCCGCGTTAACCCCCGATCGCGCCACCAGCTCGCGCGACAAGCGGCAAAAATCGCCCCACCAAACTGCCTCCGCATCATGCTGGTACCATCCGTCACACGGGTTGTCCGTCTCATGTCCACAAGAGGCTTGGCAAACGATGTTGCATCGATCATCGATTAAAACGCCTTTAGAGGCGCTTGTCCCAATATCAATACCCAGATAGAGCGCCATAGGTGCCTACTCCCCTCGCGCCGTACGAGCGGCAGCCATAAAACGAGCTACCCGCTCAACATCAACCGGGGCATCCAGCTTTCCGTCGCGCTTTAAGCAGGTGCCGACAAACGCGCCATCGTAGTGAGCAAATACGTCAGCCACGGTATTTTCGCGACAACCGGTGCCACATACCACGGGTACTTCGCCAACACGCTCGCGGACTTCATCGGCAAGCTCGCCCGAAGCGCCACGACCGGCAGCCGAACCGCCGATGACCATTGCATCCGGAAGGCAATTAAAGAGAAGTGAATCGGCAATGTCCGCAGTCGTGCGGTCGTTGAGATAAACCTCCCCCTCGCTCGTGATGAAGTGAAAAAGCTTGAGGTCGTCCAAGCGCAGCGCCGCCTTGCGACGCATGGTGTGAGCGAAATCTCGGTTAATCAGCCCGAGATCACCGGCCCAGGCACCGCAAAAATTGCAGCGTGTGAACTGCGCGTCGACGGCGGCGCACAGCTCGATTGTGGCATCACCGTCGTAAATAGCCTCAGCTCCCCAAGGGGTCGACAGATCATGGGATAGAGTCCCGATTACATAGCCCATCGATGCAAGGGTTGAGGGAGAAACGTGCTGCTCATAGGGCATCGAGAGCTCATTGGTAATCAAAATGCCATCGACACCGCCCTGCTGCAACGCCTCGAGATCGCGCTTGGCGGCTTCCACGACCTGCGACACGCTTCCGCCCGGGTAATACAGTGGATCGCCCGGCAGAGGACGCAGGTGCAGCATTCCGATAACCGGCTTTTCGGTCTTGAACATCGAGGTTAGAAACGACATAGCGTGCTCCTTCATAGGGTTATCGCGGGGACGTTACTCCCCCAGCACCTCGACGTACACTTTTCGCTTCTGCGGACCGTCAAACTCCGCAAGATAGATGTTCTGGGCACTTCCGCACACGATGTGGCCATCTTGGACGGGAAAGAAGCAACTGTTTCCACAAATCATGCTCTTGATATGCCCACAGGAGTTGTTGCCGGTGGCTCCATAGCTCGGCAGGAAGTGTGCATGCGCATAGGGGGCATCGAGTGGGGCGATGCGATCAAGCGTCTCCATAAGATCCGTCTCCACGCAGGGCAGCCCCTCGTTTACCACGATTCCACAGGTCGTATGCGACAAAATAATCGCTGCCAAGCCATTGGTCACCGAGCTGCGTTCGATGGCAGCGTGCACGTCTTCGGTAATATCGATGAACTGGTCCGGAGCAGTCGATAGATAGCTCAATGTCTCGAGCGTCACCATGTTCACTCATCCCCTTCAAGAAAACGCAGGGCATTACCCCAGTAGAGCCTTTCTCGCGCATCATCGCGCATGGACACGGTATCGAGCGCCCGCTTGAGTTTGAACGCACGGAAACGCGGCGTATTGCTGGCGAACATCACTTGATGCGATAGCGCGCGCTCATACCACAGCGGCCCCATATCGACCGTGAAAAGACGCTGCATCATCTCCTCGGGCGAATCGATGTAAGTGATAGAGGTGTCCGTGTAGCAGTTGGGATACTTGAGCAGCATCGCCACGGTCTCGCGCACCCAGGGCCAGCCAAAGTGGGTCAAACTAAAACGCACATTTGGATGCGTTGCGATTGTGTGCTCAAATGCAAGCGGGTTACTGCGCGAGAGCTCTGCGCCCGGCTCCCAAGACATACCGGCATGGAAAACCACCGGCTTGTTATAGCGCTCGCACAGCTCGTAAAGCGGCTCAGCCACAGCATCATCGGGGTCAAAACCCTGCTTTGCCGGATGCAGACAAAGCCCCTTTGCCCCCAGCTCGGTAAAGGCGCGCTCCAATTCGCCTGCGGCACTGCTCACCCGCGGATCTACGCTCGCAAATCCCCACAGACGATCGGGATGCGCGGCAACCAGCATGGCAATCTGGTCATTGGTGCCAAAATGCCCTCCGCATGCCGTGGTTACATCGAGCGGCATGAGCAAGCTCTTCTGCACATCGCAGACGTCCATCTCAACTTGAAGCTCGTCCCAATCCATGGGACCCATATGCCCCATACCAAATTCTCGTGACCAAAAACCGAATCCATCAGGCTCATCACCCGGTGTACAGATCTCGCCGTAGAGCATGGGCTGAACCAACATGTCGATAACCATTTCGTACTCCTTTCCAGGCATTTGACCCTAGTACGGCTCAAACGAACCAATCACTCGGGACGACAGCTCAGCGCCCGCCTTCATACACGCCGGAATATCAAGGCCATCGATCACGCCCTTGGTAAACCCGGCAATATACGAGTCGCCGGCACCCACGGTATTAACGACCTTCTCCGCCGGTACGATCCCGCACTCATAGAAGCGCTCACCGTCATAGGCAATGCTTCCCTTCTCGCCAAGCGTGGCAACCGCAACGCGCGGTCCCAATTCCTGCACGTGGCGTACCCAGTCTCGTAGCTCCGGAGTGTCCTCTTCAAACGACATAAATGCGTAGTCAACGTAGGGAAAATGATTCTCACATGCATATTCGGGATCCTGGCTGAACACCGAGAAGTCCATAACCACCGTCTTGCCCGCATCGTGCCATTCGGGCAGGAGGTCCAAACAATTGCCAAACAGGTCGGTATGAATGATGTCATGCTCTAGGATAAACGCCCGGTCATCTTCATTCGGTCGATATGTCTCCATTACGCCATCGATTGCCTCGAGATGCACGCGATCGACGCCGTCTTTCAATGCCATGAGCATCACCGAGGTGTCGCCATCCTCCACCCGCAGATGTGAGATATCGAGCCCCTCAGCGGCCAGCGCCTCTCTCATCTTGTCTCCGTACTCGTCCTTGCCGACAACCGACACGGCGGATACCGAAACGCCCATTCGTGCAAGATGGATACCCCAGTCAATGCCATTACCAGTCGGATAGAACACGCCGATGTTTTGATAGACGTCCGCACAGCAAAAACCAGCCGCGCACGCTTTAATACCCATGGTCTTCTCCAATGTTCAAAAGGGGACCCACCACATGGCGAGCCCCCTTTTCGCGTTTCGCTTATTGTTTTGCATCGGCTGTCCAAGGCCTCATAGCCAGACCGCCGTACGCTTTCTTAAGCTATTCGACGATTGGCGCTCCGTGGCCCCAAGAACCTTCCATACCGCACACGGTCGAGGCAAACCCGGCAGCAAAGTCGAGCGCGCGTTCGATGGCCTCGGCGCCATCCTCACCACGCTTGGCGGAATCGAGATAGCACATCAAAAACGAGGTGAGGAACGAGTCGCCCGCCCCCATGGTGTCCTTCATGTCCGTTACCGGTTTAGCCAGCTGGCGGTAATAGCGCTCGCCGTCGTAAGCAATGCAGCCTTCGGCGCCCGCCGTAGCCGACACAAAACGCGGACCCAGGCCCTTCACCCATGCCAGACGCTCGCGAATCTCGTCCTCACTCGCGGCATCCGCCGCACTAAAGAAAGCGAAATCGACGTAGGGCGCAATCTGCTCGTAGTACTCGTCGGTAGAGTCGTCCGAAAAGTCAAAAGAGACCGTGACGCCCGCAGCCTTCAGCTTGGGCAGCTCGCGCTCGGTAAAGCAATAGTTGCCCGAATGAACCACATCGAACTGCTTCATGTACGCAAGGTCAAAGCGATCGAGGACATAGCGCGCATCGCCACGGATACCGCCCTCGTTGGAGCCGAGGAAGACACGGTCACCGTCAACGACAGTCACGCGAGCCGCTCCGTTCTCGCCAATCATCTGCTCGCACTTGTCAAGCTCGATACCCTCATCCTCGAGGCTTGCAATGACATGCTCGGCAGCGGCATCATTGCCAAAAATGCCCATGTATGCAGAGCGTGCGGCACCGCATTTCTTGGCATAAACGGCGAAGTTCACCGCGTTGCCGCCAGGATACATGGTGTGGATATGCTCGTAGCGATCGACGACGTTGTCGCCAAATCCGAGCGCGTTAACGTTAAATGCCATGGCCTTTGTCCCTTCTAGTACTCGACAACACCCATGTAGCGGCGGAAATCGGGATCATGATCAAACACCTTGCCGCGTGCGGCACGCAGCTCGCAGTTCATGGCGTAGAACAGCACTGGGTCCAGATAGGCACGGACGCTCGCCGGCACGGCTTCCATACCGTACTCCTTGGCATCGAGCACCATCAGCGTATCGGTATGCGTCTTAAGGAACGCCAGGGCGCGCTCGTCCATAGCACGGCACTCGCTGGAGCCCATCTGCAGGAAGTAAAAAACGCCATCCTGAGTAGCCTCGAAGGGGCCATGGAAGTACTCGGCAGAGTGGATGTAGCTGCAGTGCTGCCACTGCATCTCCATAAGAGAGCAGATAGCGAAACCGTAGGTCTGGCTAAAGTTGGGACCGCTGCCCAGAATATAGAAGAACTCGTGCTCCTGGCAAAGCTTGGCAAAGCGATCGCCCAGCTCGGCATTTACCTTCTCGCGTGCCGGGGGAAGAATCTTATCCATCTCGGCGATACCGGCATACATATCGGCAAGATCGGCGTAACCCTCCTGCTGATCGAGCAGCTCTGCCGCAAGCGACAGCGAAATGCCAGCGGGGACCTCGGCCTGCGGCACGCCCTCGCCCCACGGGTAGACCCACGTGGTCCATTTACCGGTGTCGATCTTAGATCCAGCGTTGTCGGTCTGGGCGATCACCGTAGCGCCGGCAGCAAGGGCAATCTCGCAGCCCTCGACGACCTCAGGGGTGTTGCCACTGTGGCTACAAGCGATGACCAGGGACTTCTCGCCCAGACGACGCGGACGCATAATGTCGAATTCACGCGCGGTATAGATATACGAAGTGAAGGTGGTTGCCTCGCGCTGCAGAAGCTCATGAGCCGGGATCAAATCAATCATGGAGCCACCGCAAGCAATCCAGTAGACGCTGTCGAACTTGCCCTTCTCGGCAATTGCCTCTTTGATCAAATCGTGTGCGTTCATATCCAGTTCCTTTCTTATTTGGCCCGCAATCAATGACGTTGGTTGCGTGGCCGATGGTTGTTTTAGTCAATCAGATATTTCTCGAATGCGGCCATGTTCTTGGCATCTGCCGCCGCCGGGTCATCGTAGTAACGACCGTCCGTGATTTCCTGGCCCAGCATGCCGTCAAAACCATGGGCGTTGAGTGTGGTGACGAAGGCGTCCATATCGTGCTTGCCATCGCCCCACACCAGATGGCCATACGGGTCACCGTCGATAAAGTGCATCTCGTGAATTGCCCCATCACCAAAGGCGGCAAACCAGTCCTCGAGCGTCTCGCCTGCAACGCCCATCGCGGTTGTATCAACCATGGGCTGTAAGTACGGGCTCGCGACCTCGTCAATCATGCGCTTCGCATCGGAAACCGTCGTCACAAGGTTGCTCTCCTCGGGACGCAGGCTTTCCATCGTAAGCACCAGACCGTGCTCGCCGGCATACTCCGCCAGAATGGACAAGTGCTCGCGGCTGCGCTTCCAGGCTTCCTCGCGGTCCTCGTCCCAGTCGCCCCAGCCCGAGTTGATGGACATACGGTCGCACCCAAGTACCTCGGCAAGCTCAATGCCGTGTTTAAAGTACGCCAGACTGCGCTGTTCATGCAGCGGCTTGCGTGCGCAGTACTGCCAAGGATAGACAACATTCTCGGGGCACAGAGTACGATACCTAAGCCCACGGTCTGCAGCCTTTTTCGCCAGGACCTCAGCCTCAAAGTAGCCCGTATGGTCGAGCGTCACATGCGGCTCCGCACACCACAGCTCAATGGACTCAAAGCCCAAGCGCTGCTGCACATCAAGGAAGTAATCGAGCGACCACATGATGTAGTGGATATTCATGCCCGCAATCTGCTCGCGGCGCAGCGTCGGTTTGGATTCAGACATCTTATGCCTCCTTATTTCGATCGAACACGATTTGTCCGTCCGACATCGTCATGTCAACCGCAAGATCGCGTGCGTCGCGATAATCGAGGTCGAACACATCCCGATCGAGCACGCAGATATCGGCAAGCTTGCCGACCTCGAGCGTACCCAGCTCGTCTTCACGCATCAGATCGTACGCGCCCCCGGCAGTCCAAGCGCGCAAGAGCTCGACAAGCGTCAGCGCGTTGACCTCATTCACGGGCAGTCCGTCGTCGAAGTATCCGCCGCACGCACTGTAGATTGACTCGCCCAAGCTCGGAATCAGCAGCGGTAAATCCGTGCCACAGCACACTGTGCATCCGGAATCTTCCATGCCGCGGCGATTCCAGCTGTGCAAAAGTCGCGTCTCGCCAATTTGTCGACGCATCATCGACAGGCAATCCTCGCGCCGGTCCAGCGTCAGAATCTGCGGATAGACCTCGCAAATTCCACCTAACTTGCCAAACTCGACAAGATCGGTCGGGTCAGAGTTCTCGAGATCGGTAATCGCATGGCGGCGAAGCATCCGTCCATGCTCGTCTCGAGGCAGCGAGGCATAGAGCGCCACGGTGCGACGAACGGCGCCATCGCCCTGGCAATGCAAAGAATATCGGAAGCCGTCAGCATCAATTGCACGCAGCTCGTTCTCAATCAGATCCCACTCTGGCTCCTCGACAACCGTCTTGCCGGCAGCGCCCGCATCGGCCGTGTCCTCATAGGGGTCTATCATCTCTGCAAGCCCCACCCATACGCCGCGATCGGTCATACGGTTGAAGCCAGAAAAACGAACGAACGGTCCCCGAAAGCGCTCTCGCGCCTCGCGGGCATATGCCAGATTTGCACCGGCACCCACCGGCTGCGACATCATAGAGACGCGAACCGTCAGCTCGCCAGATTCCTCACGGCGAGCCATTTCGTCGGCAAAGCCGTAGTAGTCATCAAACGCCATCTCCTTGATGGCGGTAACGCCGCGCTCGTTGAGCATGCTCATGTAGTCCGAATACCCCGCACGCACCTCGGGCAGCGCGAGGAAATCGCTCATTATACGCCAGATCTTCTCGGCATAGCATGCCTGAGGTGTAAAGCCATATCGCGCACTGGCGGCAGCATTGAGAACGCAGGTCTCCGCACCCGGTGTAAAGCAGACGACGGGGATATCGCCAAAACAATCATCAAACACAGCCGCCGTATTTGCGTTCTCGGCATCCGATGCCAACGTTTCGGGTAGGTTGTGGCCAAAAGCCGCCGCGCAATCCGGATGATCTTCTTTCCATGCACGCAAGAGCGACACGGCCTCTTTGGCATCAGCGATGCCGGACAGATCAGACCCCAACGTCCGCAGCGCCCAACCTGTATAGAAGGTATGCACATCGATCAGGCCAGGCATGACAGTGCGGTCGCCCAGGTCAACTACCTCGTCCGCCTGGGTCAAATACGAAGTTGCCTCACACTTGGTGCCAACCGCCTCAATTCGATTGCCACGGACCGCTACGAAACCTTCAAACGGCAGGTCCCCCGTACCGGCAAAGACGCTCTTAGACGTCAGGACCGTTAAACGATCAGACATCACAACCACCTACACCGGAAGCATGCCAGAGATTGCCGTTACGATCAGGCCAAAGACGACCATGAAAATGAAGAACTTCCAAATGGTCTTCCACCATTGACCAAACGAGATCTTTGCCACGGCAAGGCCGGCAACCGTCATGCCCGCCACGGGACTGATGGTGTTAATGGTCTGATTAGCAAACTGGAGCGCGGTAACAGCGGCTTCGGGATTGAGGCCCATAAGCTCGGTCAGCGGACCCATGACGGGCATGGTGAGCGCCGCAAGTCCAGAGCTCGAGGGAACCAGCAAAGAGAGCAGGCCAAGGACGATATACATAAACGTGGTGTAGACGGCGGCGGGTGCACCGGCGAGCGCAGTAGCGAGCGCCTGGAGGATGGTGTCGATGATCATGCCACCCTCTGCAATGACCAAGATGCCGCGAGCGATACCGATAACAATGGCGGCGTACGCAAAGTCGGCAATGCCTTTAACGAACTCCTCGGCGATCGTCTGCTGGTCAAGGCCGCCCAAGATACCGGCAAGCAAGCCCATGCCAAGGAACACGGCGGAAATCTCATTCATGTACCAGCCCTGGGTAACAAGACCCCAGACGATAATGCCCATACCGCAGGCAAAATCGATAAGCACGAGCTTCTGACGGGTAGTGAACTCTTCCTCGATGGAGGCATCGGTCACGGAAAACTCAACACGCTTGAGCTTATCGTCCTCGTACGTAATGGACGACTCGGGATTTTTCTTGACGCGCATGGCGTAGCGCATGGCCCATGCGATACCGACGGCAGTGAAGATGACCCAAGAAACGGCGCGCAGCCACAGTTGCGGATTACCCTCGATGCCAATGATGCCCTGGGCGATCAAAACATTAAACGGGTCGATGGTCGAAGCACAATATCCCAGGTTTGGACCAAGGAAGCAGATGATGAATGCCGTCATCGAGTCATAACCGATACCCATCATGATGGGAATGAAGATGGCGTAGAACGGCAGGGCTTCCTCAGACATACCAAACGTAGTGCCGCAAATAGACAGCAACGTCATCGTGATGGGAATGATGAGGATATCCTTGTTCTTGAGCTTTTTAATCACACGGCTCATGCCGGCATTCAAAGCGTTGGTCTTGGTGATGATTGCGAACGATCCGCCAATCAATAAGACGAACGCAACGACGTCGGCAGCCTCTTGGATACCCTTGGTGGGCGCTTGCAGGACCGCGAAGATATCCTGGCCCAGATTGATGGTCTCGCCGGTCTCTGAATCGGTGTAGTTCTTATCGACCTGTTCATAGGTTCCAGCAACGGCGACTTCACGCTCGCCCGCCGCTGTCGAAATCGTCTTGCGCTGATACTGACCAGAGGGAACGATCCAAGTCAGAACCGCAAAGACAACGATCAGCAAGAACATGATCGTATAGACATGCGGTAATTTGAACTTAAAACGTCTGTTTGTCTTCTTCGCCTTCGTATCTGACATAGATACCTCCAAAGAACTCGAGACTGCATCACATCTCGTTTCAACGCCTGCGCAAGGCAAACGTTCTATGACGTTCCATAGATTACCAGCAGCTTTTCCCATCATCAAGATAATTTCAAACTGATTGCCGCGACGCGGTTGAACGGTTGCGTTCGCGCCGTGAACGGTATGGAGACGCCCGGTGAGATGATCAACCGGGCGTCTCCATTCGCAATGTCCTAGATGTCAAAAACGTAGCGAGACCCAACGATCCGCTGACGACCGATGATAAACGGCCGCCGCTGCTCATCGAAAAAGAAGGCTTCCATATAAAACAAGGGTTCGCCAACGGGAACTGCCAACAGCCGAGCGACCTCGGGCGACGCGCACGCGATCTCGAGTGTGCACGGGTCGGTAAACGCGGGCGTACGGCCCGTCCGGTTACGCACGAACTCAAAAATGGATTGGTTAGATAGAGGTGCCGTTGATAGATAGGCGTTGTCCTCGTAAACATATATGTTGTTCTCGAGCATGACAGGGACGCCATCGGCAGTGCGCACGCGCTCAACGCAAATCAAGTCAGTTCCAACGGGAACACCAAAGAACTGTGCTTCGGTAGAATCCGCCGGCAGTATCTTTCTCGAAATGACGCACGCCCCCGGCTCCATTCCGTTAACGCGGCATGCGTCCGAAAAACTCTGGACGTCATCCTTCTGGCGAATCTTGCGCTTAAGCTTGGGGGCATTGACAAACGTGCCTTTCCCCTGTCGCTTCGTTAGATAGCCCTGCTGGACGAGCTCCTCAATAGCGCGTCGCACGGTAACGCGGCCAACTTTATAGCTCTCAGCCAATTCGAATTCGTTGGGTATCCGCGCGCCCGCCTTGTAGGCACCGGAGTTAATTTCGTTTTTAATGATATCAATAACCTGTTGGTACAGCGGTATCGCTGCTTTACCATCAGTTAGCCCTTCAGTCGGTGGCATATACCCTCTCCCAGCACAATTAAGTCTAAAACGGGCTTAAGGGCATTCAGCAAGTCCTTAAGCCCGCATTAGCATAAAGTATGCTTGCTGCCGCACCAAAATGTCGGGTATTTACTCATCAGACCCGAAAAACGCGCAACTACCTCATCCCTAAGAAAGCGTGAGCAGCTCCGGCAGCTGGTCGATAATCTTGTCCGCGGCATCCTGGCTAAAGCCAAAGCGCTCCTCGCGCTTGGCAATGACTGTCAGGCCGGCTCGCTTGCCCGCGGTAATGCCCGGAACGGAATCCTCAACGCAGCAGCAGCGATTCGCGGGCAGCCCCAGCAGGTCCAGCGCATGTAGGTAGATGTCGGGCTCGGGCTTGCTCTCCTTAAACTGCTCGCCGCTCACCACATACTCAAAGGCATCAGACAGCCCGCATGCGTTGAGCACTTCCTCGATGCTAACCATGGGAGACGAGCTGGCAAGCGCCACGCGAGCGCCACGGCGCGGCAGCTCTCGAATCGTATCCACGGCGCCTGGGTTAATCAAAGCCTGATAGTCGCGCGGACGCTCATGCGCCCACTCGTCCCAACGGGCCAACGCTTCCTCGCCAGTTAAATGCCCCTTACCGGCGCGCTCAAACCAATCGACCAGCATACGCAGGAAGAACTGATGCGAAGTACCGACCTGCCCATTTAACTCCTCTTGAGTCAGATTAAGCCCAAGCTCCTTGGCAAACGCGGCGGTCTCGCCCAGGTAGTAATACTCGGTATCGACAATCACGCCGTCCATGTCAAAGATAACGGCGTCGAACGGAAATGCGGACACGGCACCCTCCCTAACAAAAGGGCGCCCACAAGCGGACGCCCGAGCCATGCACTATCGGCGATTCTAACCCAGCAGCTTATCCAGCGCCACTGCAATGCCGTCTTCGTTATTATTGGCGGTCACCATCTGGGCCACAGCCTTGACCTCGTCGACGGCGTTACCCATGGCAACACCGGTGCCGGCCCACTCAATCATGGACTTGTCGTTCTGGCCGTCGCCAAACGATACGACCTCGCTGGCATCGATGCCGAGCTTGGGCAGGGCACCCTCGAGCGCACGGGCTTTGTCGATACCGGGCGCCGTGTACTCAAAGTACCAGTCGGCCGTAAACATGCCCGAAAGCGTCTGCTTAAAGGGCGCATACATCTCCTCGTAATGCGCCTGCAGGTAGGCCGGATCGCCCGCCGTCAGCAGCTTGTCCACGGGATAAGCGTCCACGACCTCATGCAAGCTCTCGACCTCGCGGATCTTAAGATCGCACGCATCGCGCTCATACTTGACGATATTCTTCTGCGAGCCGTCAGGCAGCGTGATCATGCAATGGTACGAGTCCTCGACGTGCAAATCACGACCGAGCGAAATCATAGGGATCACGTCAAAATTACGCAGGTGATCAATCAGGCGATGCAATTCGTCGGCAGGCATAGCCTGATCGAACAGCACCTCGTCGGTCTGAGCGTCGACCACATGCGCGCCGTTAAAGGCCACCAGCAGACCGTCATGGTTTTGAAGGTCGAGCTCCTGCGCCAAGGCGTGCAGCCCCCATGCGGGACGGCCCGAAGCCAATATGAGCTTAATACCCGATTCCTGCGCCGCGAGCAGCTTCTCGCGCGTACGCGGGCTAATCACCTTCTGGTCGTTGGTGAGCGTACCGTCGATATCCATCGCGATGGCTTTGATTGCCATATATGCCTCCCTGTCATTGAACAACCTTGTCTGAGCCATCATACAGAACACCCATCGCGACTCCGTTTACAACGGGAAAAATGTCATATTGTCCCGAACATGAACGGCGTGTGGTCGTGAAGCTTTATCGCTCAGGTCAAATACGTCTGCTAGCGACGCTCATCCGTCGGTGTGCCCTCGACGATCGCGATGCCCGCCGATGCACCTAACGCGCTGGCGCCGGCCTCGATGAATGCGCAAGCCTCTTCGTAATTATGGATACCGCCCGCCGCCTTGATTGCCACGGCATCGCCGAGCACCTCGTGCATCAGCCGCACGTCCTCGAGCTTAGCACCGCCAAAGCTTCTGCCAGTCGATGTCTTAAGGAATCCCGGCTTGGCCTCCAGCGCGATCTCGCATACACGGCGCTTGGCGGCGTCGTCGCCGTCCAGTTTGCACATCTCGACGATCACCTTGTCAGTGATGCCATGCGCGCGACAAAAATCAGCAATGGTAGTCATCTCGCGCTCGATGGCATCAAAATCGCGGTTCTCAACCGACTCCTGATTCAAAACGTAGTCAATCTCGGTAAAGCCACACGCAGCGTATTCCTCAAACCTCGCAAGCTTCTCCTCAAGCGTCATAGTGCCCTGGGGAAAGTCGATAGCGCCGGCAAGGATGATGTCAGAGCCCTCGAGCATGGCGCGGCCCGTCTCGTACTCCTGCAGGTTCGCAAATACGCAGCGAAAGTTGTACTTTAACGCCTTCTCGACATACTGCTCAAACGTGTCCTCGGGGGCATCGATATAGTCGATGTATTTATTGATGGGTTTGGCAAGCGTCATGCTGGGCCTCCTTGTTCGGGGCTGACAACCGATTCGTGGTTTCACGCGAAAAACCACGTTCAATGTACGCCCGGCATGCAAGGACAGCGTCCGCATTCCGACAAGTGGTATGAAATTAGCCGTAAACGTATATTTACGGACAGCGAATGGCACCGCATGCGGATGCCGACAGCAAGGCATCCCCCCTCAATACACCCTCATGCCCATTTAAATAGCAAGGGGCCCGTATCTGTTGGGATGCGGGCCCCTTTCGGCCATGACCTATCTCAGCAACAAAGACTACTTGCGGCGAGCGCGGTAGAACTCGATCGCACTATCTTATCCGAGCCGGGGCACGTTCGCACAGCGCGCGTATGACGGTTGCAAAACCACCCCATTTGAAACAAAGACAAAAAAGTACTTGCAAAGACGCGTTCCGACATATAAGTTGATAAAAGACCGCCGTTGCGGTTTTAAGTAGATCGAGCATATTCAGTTTCAGTTTTCAGCGTGTAAGAGAAAGAAGATCGGCAAAGTACAACCCCAAACGCAATGACAACTTAATGAGGTAACTGCCACATGTGAGGCACCCAGGGCATTGCTGTCTCGATTTTGAGCACGATGCCTTCCGCCTTGCATGGGCCGTTCCATCCCGCCCCTGCAGCAACTGCCTCACGGGCTCATTGAAAACCGCATAGCACCCCAACGTCAGCACATCACCCACGGCAAGCACATCACTCACGACAACCAACACATCAACAAACAGCACGAACATCAACCGATTGGAGAAGCTATGACAAACCACCACGCTGAAGACGGCGATAAGAAAAGCATTCTGGATGCCCGCATTGAGCGAGCATATGCAAACGAATATGACGCCGCCTTTGCCGCCGCGACCATCAAGAACTACGCGTCGCTACCGCTCGCGACGATCTTGGCCGACCACCCTCAACTGCTGAAGCGCTGCACAAAGATCATGGGCGACCCCGACATTCGCAAGCTGACAGACCCCTATGCCCCAAAACGCGACAACGATTCGTACGTTCTTACCGTAGGCTGCCTAGCCCATATGCTTACGGCGCTCGACACAAAACTCAAGCTCGAATGGGAACCCGACGAGCGTCATGAACTCGAAAGCAAGCGGAACACCCTGCGCACCGCACTGTTCCTTCCGTTGGACGGCCTCAAGCGCTGCAACGTCGAGCTCAATACACAGGCGCGGCAAAAGCCCGGGACCACGGGGCAGAAAACTCCAAGACCCCATGCGGCCATCGTCGACCGCAACCGATATAACCGCATGACCGCGCACTTTTCTGCCGAGGGAGCAGCCATAAGGACGCTGATCGACCTGCTGTGCCTCCTGAGCATCAACGAGCTATTTGAGGGCTATCTCGCCCTTGTTCCCGCGACGGCACCCAAGTCGGTAGCAAAGATCATCGAGACCTGCAGACGCCAGTTTGAGCGCCATCGCAATGGCAGCGAGATGAACGCCAGCATCGCGCAGTACTACACGGCCCATTACAAAAAAGACGGATGTGCCCCTGTCGAGCATCAGCTGCGGCTCGCCTATGCCACGCCCGTCGCAACGCTCCATCGCTTTGGAGCCCTTGGCGCTTGCGAGCCGCACGGACAGGCAGCCTGCCCCACAACCGAGCTCGATCTCAGGCTCGGACGAACCCTGTAGCCCGCCAGCCCCTCCGCGGGCAACAATCCTATTCCACAACACAACCAACAGAAAGGAGTCCTCATGGACACCAATCATTCCCCCATCATCAGCCCCCTCACCATGCGTGAATCCGCCCGAGGTATCACGCTCACCAGCATTTACGATGAGATGCTCGCCCGTCGCGAGCTCTCCGTCATGGGAAACATCGAAACCCCGATGGCCCACGACCTATGCCAGCAGATCCGCCTGCTCGATGCCACCGACCCCAGCCGCCCCATCACCATATTTGTCGCCAGCGCCGGCGGAAGCGTGCGATCGGGTCTTGCGATCTATGACGCCATGCGCCTCGCATCGTGCCCCATCCGCACCGTCTGCCTGGAATTCGCCGCGTCCATGGGCGCCGTGATCTTTATGGGCGGCGACGTTCGCCGTATGGCGCCCCATGCAGAGCTCATGATTCACGACCCGCTGATCCCCCAGGGGGCAGGCGGCTCGGCACTTGCGCTGCAGGAAACCAGCCGGCGTCTCATGCAGACCCGCAAGACCCTCACGCAAATCCTCTCGGACCGCAGCGGCCTCACGCCCAAGCGCATCCAGTCCCTCACTGCAAAAGACACCTACCTTTCGGCCGAGCGCGCCGTCGAGCTCGGCTTTGCCCACGAAATCCTCTCGACCACCAAGGAGGTCGCCCATGTCTAACCTCGCCAGCCGCCTCGCCGCATCTGAGTCCGCATCGTCCACCATCCTCGCCAAGGATCGAACGCTTTCCTGCGACACCCGCCAAACGGGACTCAACAACAACGCACTTGTGATCGGCCCCTCGGGAGCCGGCAAGACCCGAAACGTCCTCAAGCCCAACCTGCTGCAAATGAACGCAAGCTACATCGTGCTCGACACCAAAGGCACGCTCTGTCGCGAAGTGGGACCCGTGCTGGCAGCCCACGGCTACCGCGTGCAATGTCTCAACTTCGCCGACCTCAACACCGTCCCGGCCCTTGCGCCCGGCATCGAGCGCTGCGGCTACAACCCCCTGAGGCACATTCGCCGCAAGGCGGACGGCAGGCCCAACCAGCAGGACATCCTCTCGGTGGCAAAGGCCATCTGCCCCATCGAGGACAACAACCAGCCTTTTTGGGATCATGCGGCGGCAAACCTGCTGTCGTGTCTTATCGCCTACGTCACCGAACAGCTACCCGCCGACGAGCAGACGATCAGCTCGGTCATCAAGCTGATCGAGCACCTGCAGGACGGTGCCACGGGTCGATTGTTTGACGACCTGATCACGATCGACCCCCAAAGCTATGCCCTCTCGCTATGGCGGCGCTACGCCATTACGCAAAATGCCGAGCGCATGCACGCGAGCATCGTCGGCATCCTTGCCGAAAAGGTCATGTGTCTGGGATTCGACGGTGCGGCACAGCTCTATCGTGAGTGCCATCAGGTGGACTTCGCTTCCATGGGACACACCCCCTGCGCCCTATTTGTAACCGTGAGCGATATTGACCGCAATCTCGATCCGCTGACCGGCCTCTTTATTTCGCAGGCGTTTATGGGCCTCATTCGTGAGGCCGATAGGCAGCCCGACGGCAGCCTGCCCGTGCCCGTGCGCTTTATGCTCGATGACTTCGCAAATCTGCAGATCCCCCAGATCGACAACGTGCTCTCGATTATCCGAAGCCGCAACATCTGGGCAACGCTGCTGCTGCAGTCGACCAACCAGCTCGATGCGCTCTATGGCGAGGCACGCGCACGCTCCATCATGGGCAACTGCGACACGCATCTGGTGCTGGCGTTCCAGGATCCCGAGAGTGCCCGGGTATTTTCCGACCGCGCCGACGCGCTGCCCAGCACGCTCATGGCGACGCCGATCGATCGCTCGTGGCTCTTTGTACGCGGTCGCACTCCCGAACAGGTCGAGCGCTTTAGGCTCGAAGACCATCCGCTCTACGGGGAGCTGCCCGAGGCGCAGCGAGGCCATGCGGAGGCCAAGATCTAAGCGCAGGGTTCTCGCAGCGCGCGGCGCCCCGGCGATGTTCCACAAAGGCCGTGCGCCCCGGGACCACGGCAAAGCAAAGGGGCCCGCATCCGATAGGATACGGGCCCCTGACTATAAGGCACGATGCGTTAACAGCAGCGACTACTTACGGTGAGCGCGGTAGAACTCGATGAGCGCCTGAGTCGAAGCGTCCTGCTCGGCCTTGGCGGCGTCGTCGTGGAAGGCAGGGGTAATCTGCTTGGCAAGCTGCTTGCCCAGCTCGACGCCCCACTGGTCGTAGGAGTCGATGCCCCAGACCGTGCCCTCGACAAATACGATGTGCTCGTACAGGGCGATGAGCTCGCCGAGCGCAAACGGAGTCAACGTGTCGCCGAAGATCGAGGTCGTCGGGCGGTTGCCCTCAAAGCAGCGGGCCGGGACGATCTGCTCGGGCGTGCCCTCGGCACGAACCTCGTCGGCCGTCTTGCCAAAGGCGAGCGCCTTGGTCTGGGCCAGGAAGTTGCCCAGGAACAGCTCGTGCACGTCCTGACCGCTATCGGTCGCAGGGTTGGCGGTATTGGCGAAGGCGATGAAATCGGCCGGAACCACCACGGTGCCCTGGTGCAGCAGCTGGTAGAAGGCATGCTGGCCGTTGGTACCGGGCTCGCCCCAGAAGATCTCACCGGTGTCGGAGGTCACGGCGCTGCCGTCCCAGCGGACATGCTTGCCGTTGGACTCCATGGTGAGCTGCTGCAGGTAGGCCGGGAAACGATGCAGGTACTGGCAGTACGGCAGCACGGCATGGCTCTTGGAACCGAAGAAGTTGACGTACCAGACGTTGAGCAGGCCCATCAGCGCGACGGCGTTGTTCTCGAGTGGCGTGTTGCAGAAGTACTCGTCGATGGCGTGGAAGCCCTCGAGGAACTGCTGGAAGCGATCGGGGCCGAGCACGACGATCAGCGACAGGCCCACGGCGGAGTCAACGGAGTAGCGGCCGCCGACCCAGTTCCAGAAACCAAAGGCGTTGGCGGGGTCGATACCGAAGGCTTCGACCTTCTCGAGTGCGGTGGAAACGGCGACGAAGTGCTTTGCCACGGCCTCGGCGTTCTGCTCATCGGAGCCGTCGATGGCGCCCTGAGCCTTGAGTTGCTCGAGCATCCAGGTCTTGACCTCGCGGGCGTTGGTGAGGGTCTCGAGCGTGGTGAAGGTCTTGGAGACGATGATCACGAGCGTGGTCTCGGGATCCAGACCCTTGAGCTTCTCGGCCTGGTCGTTGGGGTCGATGTTGGAGATGTAGCGGCAGTCGATACCGGCGTCGGCATAGGGACGCAGAGCCTCGTAAGCCATGACCGGGCCCAAATCGGAGCCGCCGATGCCGATGGACACCAGGTGCTCGATCTTTTTGCCGGTAACACCCTTCCACTCACCGGAGCGCACGCGCTCGGCGAAGGCATACATGCGGTCCAGGACCTCGTGCACGTCGGCGACGACGTCCTGGCCGTCGACGATGAGCTGGCCCTTCTCGCTTGCCGGGCGGCGCAGCGCGGTGTGCAGGACGGCGCGGTCCTCGGTGGTGTTGATGTGCTCGCCGGAGAACATGGCGTCGCGGCGCTCCTCGAGCTTCACCTCGCGGGCAAGATCGCACAGCAGCTTGACGGTCTCATCGGTCACCAGGTTCTTCGACAGATCGAAGTGCAGGTCACCGGCGTCAAAGCTCAGCTTGTTCACGCGCTCGGCATCGGCGGCGAACCAGGCCTTGAGGTCGATACCCTCGGCCTCGAGCTTCTCCTGATGGGCCTCGAGTGCCTTCCAAGCGGCAGTCGACGTAGCATCGATAGGTGCGGCAACAGTTGCCATAGAGTCCTCCTCAGCATACGGGCGCACGCCTCCATGCGCCCGGACATTCAGATGCCACTATTCTAGCGCAGGTCAAGACTATAATCAGCGAGCGTTGCCAATCGGCCCCCAAACGGCAACCGACCAAATGGGGACAGGTTTATTTTGGCAGGTCAAACGCTTTACCTACCAAAAATAACCCATCCCTTTATGGCAGATATTAGGTCGCGGCGCACACACTGCCGAGCAGCTCGCGCAGAGGAGACCCGATACCCTCCAGCAGTTCGGGCGCAATGATGGCAAACGGGCACCTCGCCGGCTCCCACGACAGCAGGTACCTTGCCCTCCGAGACAATGCATCCATAAGGCACAAAGCCGTCTTCGCCGGCATCGAGCACCGCCATGCGCCGCACGAGCTCGCGCGCAAAGCCAGCAGTATCGGCATCGCCAATCGCCAGGACAAAGTCCACGCCTTCGTCGGTCGCCAGGGCCACGGCTTCGTCAATCAGCTCGTCTCCCCCGTCGCCCTCAACCGATCCGCAGCGGAAAAGTACACGCTCGAGTAGGGCTCGATCAAGCGAGCCAAGTGCCGCCGAAACGAGCTCATCGCGCGTATGCTTGTCTCCGCCCAGCACGACCAGCGCCTTGGTGCCACCGTAGTGAGCGACCAATCGTCCGCACCAGCGAGCCACGTCTCCATCCGCAACAAGGCGCGTCGGCATACCAAACCCATAATTGACCATCTTTTCCACAACCTTCCGTGCGTACAGGCGGTATCAATCGTTAGGCCCATGCTACGAAGCGAGGTTTTCCGAGCTGTTTCGCACTCTTTAGAGCTGCGTTAAAACCCGATCCAACCGCACGACCATACCTACCAAAACAAACCAGTCCCTTTTTGACAGGTTTTGACGACGTCCGGACGAGCGGGTATTATCGAACAAGTATTCGATAAGAACATGTGTTTGATGGGAGGGCTCGGATGGCGGGCGGGCAGCACACCTACATCTGCATCGACCTCAAGACGTTTTATGCCAGCGTCGAATGCGTCGACCGTGGGCTCAATCCGCTCACCACCAACCTGGTCGTTGCCGACGAATCGCGCGGACGCACGACCATCTGCCTCGCCATCACGCAGGCCATGAAGGACTTAGGGATTCACAATCGCTGCCGCCTATTTGAGATTCCCGATAGCATCGACTACATCAAGGCCGTACCGCGCATGCAGCACTACATGGAGGTGTCGGCGCAGATCTACGGTATCTACCTGGAATACGTCAGTCCGCAAGACGTTCACGTCTACTCAATTGACGAGTGCTTTATCGACGTGACACCCTATCTGGACCTTTATCACACCGATGCGGAAGGGCTCGCCTGCATGTTGCGCGACGAGGTCCTGGCGCGCACCGGCATCACGGCGACGGTCGGCATCGGCCCCAACCTATTCCAGGCCAAGGTTGCACTCGATATCACCGCCAAGCACGTACCCAGCCGCATCGGCATACTCGACGACGAGACCTTTCGCAAGGAAATCTGGCCCCATCGTCCCATCACCGATATCTGGGGCATCGGCCCCGGCGTGGCAGCACGACTCGAAAAATACGGCGTCTACGATCTGATGGGCGTCGCGGCGCTCGACGAAAACCTGCTTTACGACGAGCTCGGCGTCAATGCCGAGTATCTCATCGACCACGCCTTCGGACGCGAGCCGACAACCATCGCCGATATCCAAGCCTATCGCCCGCAAGCAACTTCGACCACTACAGGACAGGTGCTCTCGAAGGGCTATGCCTACGAGCAGGCCTACACCGTCTTGCGCGAGATGGTCGACAGTGCTGTGCTGGACTTGGTCGATAAGCACGTGGTATGTGACAGCATCTCGCTCTTTGTGGGCTACGCGAGCGAGCGCGCCGACATCCGCAGGCTTGATGCCAGCGGTACTGCACAATATGTGGACGGATGCGGACACCTGCGCTCGAGTACGTCGAGCATCGAACCCACCGCAACCGCCGGCCCCGAGCTCGCACCCCGTGCGCCCAAGCCCGTCCAGTGCGATGACGAAAGGCGTCGCCTGGTGCGCGAAGCGCAGGCAATCGATGGCATCTTTGTGGGAGAGCATGGCGGCAAACCGCGTGGTGGCTATGCCGCGCTCTTTGCACACTCCAACGCCTCGCGCAAGCTGCCCGAGCGCACCAATTCGTTTAAGAAGATCATGGGCTATTTCGATGACCTTTGGGCGCAAACGGTCGACCCTAAACGACCGGTCAAGCGAATCAACCTGGGCTTTGGCAACCTCATGCCCGAGGAATTTGCCACTATCGATCTGTTTAGCGATGTCGAGGCCGATGAGCGCGAGCGCGACCTGGCGCGCGCCGTCCTGGCTGTGAAAGGCAAGTACGGCAAGAACGCGCTCGTCAAGGGATTAAGCTTTACCGCCGGCGCCACCGCGCGCGAACGCAACGACCAAGTTGGAGGACACCGTGCCTAAACCCAAACAACAGCCCGTGCGCCCGCCGACCGCCTTCGAGCGCCTGGCGGACCCCGAGGGCAGACGCCGCGCCGCCGACCCCAACCTCACAGCCAACGGTGCCGTGCGCGCCAACCGCGCCGCACAGTTTATGCCCTTTGCCGCCCTCACGGGATACTACGAACTCGTGCGCAAGCAGGAAATCACCGTCGAGCCAAAACGTGAACTCACGGAAGAAAAAGCCCTCGTGCTTTCTAAAAAGCTCGAGGGTCTCAAACGTGGCGACCTGGTCCGCGTCACCTATTACGATACGTACGGCTATCGCTCCCGCACCGGCATCCTTGACGAGGTACTCCCTGCCTTCAGGCTCCTCAAGCTCAAAGATATCGCCATCGACTTCGACGATATCCAAGACATCGAGCTGCGCGGACGAGCCTAGACAAGGAAATGCATCCAAGACGGCGCTTACAGCGTCATGACGTAGTAGCCCGCGTCTTTCACGGCCGTCTCGAGGACACCGCGATCAACCGGCTGCTTAGAGCGCACGCGTGCCGTGTGGTCCGCATACGTCACCGTTGCCCACACGCCATCCAGTGCATTAAGGGCATTGGCTACGTTCTGAGCGCAGCCGTCACAGCTCATGCCGCCGATGAGCAGCTCATCGCTATAGGGGTAGTGTGACGCATCGGTATCCACCACAACAACCTTTTTGGCCTTCTTACCGCTCGCGCCATCGCTGCAGCAACTCTTCCCGTGTGTCGAAGCGGCAATACGACGCAGTCCAAAAAACATGCCGACGGCAATGACGGCCAGCACGATGAGATCCGCAGGGTTGAGCAAGTCACTCATGCGTTCCCCTTTCAAGTAGCCCTATCTAGATACCCCCATGGGGTGTCCCCATCTTAACCCAAAATCATGTCCGTTCGGTCAATTAGTTTCCCGCTTCAAACTTTTTTGTTGACCATGGCTTACTTTCGTGTATAAGTTTTCCTAGGCTAACAAGTGAGGGCTCGAAAGGGGCAACGTGACTCGAACCATTGACATCCCAACATACCAAACGGCTGTCGTGCGCAACTGCTCCCCTACGCTCGCAGGTATCAAGCCGGCTTCGCTCTTTACCTATCCCGGCGTTTACGCCAACCAAAACGGAAAACTCGGCGTCGCTCAAATCGAAGAGCGACGCTCTCGCCTGCTCGCCGTCATAGCCCAATGCAACCGCGAGCTCCAGCCGCTCGGGATCCATATGAGCGTTTTGGTCTGGCGCCCCTGCGGAGCGCTCATCTATGTGTACCGCCCTGCGGACCTCATGCGATACCTCTCCGACCCCCGCGCCACGACGGCGCTTGTCGCCGAAGGTTACGATGTCCACAACCTGCCCGCATCCCTGGTGCATCTCGCCGCGCGCATCACGCTGGCAAGCAGCAATGCCGCAGAAAGCGCCTATGACGGCAGTGTCTGCGCACTCGCGCGAAATAGGCACTGCGATACGGGGTGCATGTGCGAGTTCCCCCACGAAATTGGCTATTTTTTGGGCTATCCCTACGAAGATGTCCATCAGTTTATCGTCCAGCACGGCGAAAACTATAAGGTCTTTGGCGCCTGGAAGGTATACACAAACGTCGAACAGGCGCTCACGACCTTCGATTCCTATCGTGCATGCACGCAATACCTTACCTACATCTATCAGCAGGGCTGCAGCTTGGCGCAACTTGCCCAGGCAACCCGATAGAACATAGAAGCCGCGGCAACCTGCCGCACAACTGAAAGGACTCAACATGAGCAAGATCGCCGTCGTCTACTGGAGCGGCACGGGCAACACCGAGGCCATGGCAAACTTCGTTGCCGAAGGTGCAACCGATGCCGGCGCCGAGGCAGAGGTCATCTCCTGCGCCGACTTCTCTGCCGACAAGGCCACCGAATATGATGCCTTCGCCTTCGGCTGCCCAGCCATGGGCTCCGAGGAACTCGAGTACGATGAGTTCCAGCCGATGTGGGACGAGGTCAAGGAGGCTCTCGGCGACAAGAAGGTCGTCCTCTTTGGCTCCTATTCGTGGGCCGAGGGCGAGTGGATGGACAACTGGAAGGCCAACGCCGACGAGGCCGGCGTCAACGTCGTGGACTCCACCATCTGCTACGACGCGCCCGACGACGAGGGCGAGACCGCTTGCAAGGCCCTCGGAGCCGAGCTCGCGTAACGAACCCAGGGCTTCCAAGAGAGCCTGCATCAAAGCGCATCCCCATCCCTACAAAAGAGCGGGGCTGGATTCAAGTCCAGCCCCGCTCTTTTGTAACGGCAGTTACATCAACCGGCTACGAGATATTGCCCAAGAACGCCTTGGTGCGCTCGCTCTTGGGGTGGTCGAAGACCTCGCTCGGCGTACCCTCTTCCACAATGACGCCTCCGTCCATAAAGACGACGCGGTCGGCGACATCGCGGGCAAAGCCCATCTCGTGCGTCACGACGATCATGGTCATACCGTCGTGTGCCAGGTCGCGCATGACGCCCAAGACGTCGCGCACGAGCTCAGGGTCGAGCGCCGAGGTGGCCTCGTCAAAGAGCATGACGTGCGGGTTCATCGACAGGGCGCGGGCGATGGCAACGCGCTGCTGCTGGCCGCCCGAGAGCTGGCTCGGCATAAAGTCGATACGCTCGGCAAGGCCGACCTTGGTCAGCTCCTCGATGGCAATCTTCTCGGCCTCTTCCTTGCTGCGCTTGAGCACCTTTTGCTGCGCAAGCATGACGTTCTTTTTGACCGACAGGTGCGGGAACAGGTTGAACTGCTGAAAGACCATGCCCAGGTGCGTGCGCACTTTGTTGAGGTCGACACCCTTGGCGCACACATCCACGCCCTCAACGATAATCGAGCCGCTCGTGGGATGCTCCAGACGATTGATGCAGCGAAGCATCGTCGACTTGCCCGAGCCCGAGGGGCCCAAGACCACAACGACCTCACCCTTGTGCACATCCAGATCTATGTCGCGCAGGACCACGTTGTCGCCAAAGGCCTTCTGGAGGTTCTTGATGCTGACGACGACCTCGTTCGAGTTATTGGTTTCGCTCATGATAGGACCTCCTTACAGACCGGCGATGTGATCGGCAGGCGTCGCGACAACCTGTCCGGCGCTCTTTGCGGGACGCTTCTTCTTGGTCTCGGCCGTGCCCAAAAGCCTCGCCTCAAGACCGCTCACCAAGCGAGCGAGCGGCAGGGTGATGACCAGATAGAACAGGGCGGCAACCACGTACGGTGTAATGGAGCCCGTCGTGGCCACGATGGTACGGGCGTTCATGACGATCTCGACCACACCCACGGCGGCAAGCAGCGACGTATCCTTGTAAAGCAAGATAAACTCGCTGGTCAGCGTAGGCAAAACATTGCGGAACGTCTGCGGAATCATAACGTAGAGCAGCGTCTGGAAGGCATTCATGCCCAGCGAACGCGCAGCCTCGTTCTGGCCCTTGGGGATCGACTGAATACCGGCGCGGAAGATCTCACACAAATAGGCAGACGAATTCATGGCCATGACGATGACGCCGAGCACGTAGTCATCAACCTTGACGCCGGCCAACGGCAGACCGAAGAACGCGATATAGATCTGCAGGAATGCCGGCGTACCGCGAATGATATTCACGTAGATACCGGCAAGGCAGCGCAGGATGCGCGACTTGGAAATGCGCATGAGCGATAGGGCGAAACCGAAGGGAATTGCCAGCGGAAACGCCACAAGCACGATCGAGAGCGACATGAGGAAGCCCTTGAAGACGATCGGCAGGCTCTGGACCAAAATGACCGGGTTCAAGAACAGGCGCAGGAACATATTGGAGTTCCAGGCCTCGACCCACGGCTGCTCCTTAAGATCGGCCAGGAAGTTATCGAAGGCCGTCACGCCCTTGATCTCCACCGACGGAATCTTGGAGATCTTCTTGGTCGACCCGTCAGCGAGCGTATAGGTGCCGCTAAAGGCCTCATCGCCGCCCTCGACGGGAAACGTCACACCATAAACCTCGACACGGAAAAAGCCGCCGGCAGGCGCCGTCTCGCCAAAGTCAATCTTGAGCGTCTGGCCGTCAGCCTTGCACGTGGGTTTCATGGGCGTACGATCCATGAGGTCCTCGCCCGAGAGCATCGTCAATCGCGTGTCATCGGTACCAAACGTCGTGCCGTCGACAAACGTCAGCGAAAGACCGCTCAGCTCCTCATCGGCATCGGCCTGGACCTCCCAGGTAATGCGCGTCTCGGTACCGCCGACCACAGCGCTGCCCGAACCGGTGTTGGGTCGAGCGGTAATCTTTGCGGTCTCAAGCGCCTGGGCGGTCGTGGGCGCATATGTCCCCACACACACCAGCGCGAGCGCCACGGCCATGACGCAGACTAGCTTTTGGAGCAAGGCGGGCAGTGGAAAACGCTGCTCCGCAGCCCCTTTGTTCAGTCGAGACAAGGTGGCTCCTATCGTAGAAGTTGCCGGCAAAACGAGACGGAAATGCTCTCCGTCAAGAGAAGCGCAAAGGCCCTCTCCGCCAAAGCGGAAAGGGCCCGCGAGCAATCAAGTAGCTATTTTACTTGATATTGTACTTAGCCATGAGGGCGTCAACGGTACCGTCGTCGGTCAGGTCCTTGATGGCCTGGTTGATGTCGTCCTTGAGCTTGGTGTTGCCCTGGTTGATGGCGATGGCGTACTCCTCGCCGGTGCTAATCTGCTTAATGGTCTGGCAGGTGTTGAACTGCTCGGCGGTCAGCTGGCTGGCAACGGAGCGGTTGGTGACTACGGCGTCGCCCTTATCGGACTGCAGGGCGCTGAAGCACTCGGTGGCGTCCTTGTAGGGGACAATCTTGGCCTTGGGGAAGTTCTCCTGGGCAAAGGACTCGGCGGTCGAGCCAGACTGGACGATGATGGTAGCGTCGGCGTTGTTGAGCTTCTCGCTGTAGTTGTCGGCCGTGATGTCGGTGTTATCGACCTTGGTCACGATAGCCTGATCGTCCATGTAGTAAGAATCGGAGAAAGTGACTTCCTTCTCACGCTCGGGCGTGTCGGTGATAGCCGCGATGGAGACGTCATATTTGGCGCCCGAAGCGACGCCCGGAACAAGCGTGTCAAAGTCATTGTTGACATACTCGACATCCAGGCCCAGCTTGTCGCCGATAGCCTTGATGAGCTCAAGGTCAAAGCCCTGATAATCGCCGTTGTCATCCTTGTACTCAAACGGAGCGTACTCGGCAGAGGTGCCGACGGTCAGCGTACCGTCCTTGACGAGTGCGTACTCCTTGGAGCCGTCGACCTTCTCGACCTTAGCGTCGTCAGAGCTGCTGGAACCGGCATTAGAACCAGAGGTGGCGTTGGACGAGCCGCAGCCCGTCAGAGCGAGGGCGAGCGCCATAGCACCCGTGGCGGCAAATGCGCCAAGCTTCTTCAGCTTCATAATCAGTCTCCTTCCGGTGACCTCGTTTGATTCAGAGGTCTGCAAAAACTGTTGGCTATTATGCACCCGGAATTACGAATCTGCAATGAGAAAACTGATTGAAACAAACCCATAACGTGAATTGAATACTCTACTTTGTGACAGTCGTTACTGCTGCAATGACCTTAATAGTCTAATTTCAGCTGCATAACCTGCAAGTTCGTTCGGAGTCTCCAAAATAAACGGCAGCGAACGCAAACGGCCATTCGATACAATATTCTGCATAACCTGCATACCGCCACCAAATTCCTCGCCGCCAAGGTATCCCTTGCCGATGCACTCGTGACGATCTTTATGGGCGCCACAAGGGTTCTTCGAATCGTTGATGTGTACGGCATGCAAGCGATCGATACCCACCACGCGGTCGAACTCGTCGAGTACGCCGTCCAGATCATGGATGATGTCGTAGCCGGCATCGCTCACATGGCAGGTGTCCAAACAAACGCCCAGCTTATCGGACAGCTCTGGGCACTTGGCGGCAACGCCCTCGATAATGCACGCCAGTTCTTCAAAGCTACGGCCCACCTCGGTGCCCTTGCCTGCCATGGTCTCAAGCAATACCGTCGTCTGCTGTCCCTCAAACATCACCTGGCACAGCGTGTCGACAATCATCTGAATGCCGACGTCTGCCCCCTGTCCCACATGCGCACCGGGATGAAAATTGTAGTAGTTGCCGGGCAGTGCTTCCATGCGCTGCAGATCCTCGGCCATGGCCTCCAGGGCAAACTCGCGCGCTCGCTCCTTAGCGGAGCAGGGGTTATAGGTATACGGGGCATGCGCCACCAGCGGTCCAAAGTCGTTTTGCGCCATAAGCTCGCGCAGAGCCGCCACGTCATCCATGTCAAGGTCTTTTGCCTTGCCACCGCGCGGGTTGCGCGTAAAGAACGCAAAGGTATTGGCGCCAATGGACAACGCCGTCTCTCCCATTGCCCGATAGCCCTTCGTCGTCGAAAGATGACATCCGATCGTCAGCATCTCCAACTCCCCCTCATCAGTTGCGGTGAAATACGGTCTATTGGTGCCTTATTTTGGCGCAAACAGACCGTATTCCACCGCAAGTTATAAAAGGGGCATCAGAGATGTGGGCCGCCAGGCACCACGGGCGCCGGCGTCATGATCCCCTACGCGTCAGCGCCAAGTCCTAGAGGGCTAGACGGATTGCATCGATAATGCGCGCGCAGCGCTGCGTGGCGGCAAGGGGCATGACGGGACTCTCGAGTTTCCCCGCCCGGATGAGCTGGGTCGCATGCTGGATTTCGCCGTAGAAATCATCAACCTCAAATGGTGCATCGATTTCGAGTACTCGACCGTCGGAATACTTCACATGGGCGAGCTCGGGGCGATGGAGACGCTCGATTTCCAACGAGCCTCGCTCACAGGCAATCGTTAAGCTGCTTTCATATGTTGCTTTGCCGTCGCACACCATATGAATGGGTATACCGCCGACGCTCATACGGATCTCGTCGGCCCAATCGACGCGGCCGCCTGATACGTCACGCCAGCGAACTTCACGGGATGAAACCTCGCACGCGCCCGCGAGCAAATCCTCAAACCAACCGACCGCATAGCAGCCCATGTCATATAGACAGCCGCCCTGCAACGAATCAAGCAGATAGCCCGAAGGAGGCTCGCCGTAATCGAGCTTTTGCACGCTTTCAATCGAGACAATACGGCCAAGCTCACCCGACGCAAGCAAGTCCTTCACGCGAGTGCGCATCGGACAAAACCGATTCTTCATCGCCTCCATAAACAGCACGCCGCGCTCACGAGAGGCGGAGGCAATCGGGAGAGCCTCTTCCTCACTCAAAACGGCCGGCTTTTCGCACAGCACGGCCTTTCCGGCGCGCAGCGCGCGACAGGCCCAACGCGCATGCATGCCATGCGGAAGAGCCAAGTAGATTGCGTCGACATCGGTGTCGGCAATCAGCGCGTCATAAGCCGCATTGCCGTTATCGTCGACCGAGGCATGGCCATGCGCAGCATCGATCGAAAACGCTCGGCAAAATTCCTCGACATGTGCAGGAGTGCGGCCGGCCGCAGCCACCAGCCGTGCCCCGTCGACCTTCTTGAGCGACGGGGCAAATCGATGAGAAATGTGCCCAGCGCCCAAAATGCCCCAACGAACCTCACGCGAATCATTACGTAAACCTCGGTCACCCACGATAGCCTCCCATCAGTTGCGGTGAAATAGTTCCTGTTGATGCCTTATTCTGCCGCAAACAGGAACTATTCCATCACAAGATATAAAAGGGTCATGAGGAGCGAGTTTTGCCGAAGACTTTAAGCATGGCCGTTACGGGGCCCGGCTGGAAGCGCCGGCGCACGTCATCGAGACGCTCGGGGATATCGATATGCTGCGGGCAGTGGCGCGCGCATTTGCCGCACTTGACGCAATTGCTCGCCAGCTTGGCCTCGCTTGTGCGCACCGCACTCGCCGTAAAGTATTGCGACAGCCCCGTAAACCAGCTGTGCGCATAGCTCGCGTTGTAGGCGGCAAAGCAGCCGGGAATGTTGATACCCTTGGGACATGGCATGCAGTAGCCGCATCCCGTGCAGGGCACGCGATTCGATTTTTCAAACTCATCCAGCACGTGCGCGATCGTGTCGAGCTGGTTGGCAGTCATCGAATTCGGCAACGCGAGGTCTGCCAGTGACGAGTTCTCATCCACCTGCGCGGTATCGGTCATACCAGAAAGCAACATGGTCACCTGGGGATGATTCCACACCCACGAAAGACCCCAGGCGGCAGGAGTGCGCAAATGCGGGTCACGGGCACTATCGAGCACAGCGCGGGCCCGTGGCGGCAGCTTGCCCGCTAAACGCCCGCCCAGCAGCGGCTCCATCACAAACACCGCGAGGCCTCGCTCGGCGGCGGCCATGAGCCCCGCTGTTCCCGCCTGATATCGCTCTCCAGCGTAATTGTACTGGATCTGGCAAAAGTCCCACTCATATGCATCGAGCATCGTCAGGAAGTCCGCTGCGCTGCCGTGGTACGAAAAACCAATCTGGCGAATACGCCCCGCCGCCTTTTGACGCGCGATCCAGTCCTCGATGCCCAACGCCACCACACGTTCCCACTGGGCGGGCGAGGTAATGTTGTGCATGAGGTAATAGTCGATATGGTCAGTCCGTAGGCGGCGCAGTTGCTCGTCGAAGAACCGGTCGAAATCCTCCGCGCATTTGCACGAAGCATGCGGCAGCTTGGTTGCGAGCAAAACCTGGTCGCGCAAGCCCAGGCGCTCAAGCGACGCACCCACGCACGCCTCGTTGCCGGGATAGAGATAGGCCGTGTCCAGGTAGTTAATCCCCTGCTCCACCGCACGGGAAATGATGGCATCGGCTGTCTTCGCATCGGGGTGCCCCGGTGCACCGGGAAACCTCATGCAGCCCAGCCCCAACGCCGAGATACGGTTGCCGCTTTTGGGGTCAACGCGATATTGCACGGCCCCTCCTCTCCCCTCGAAGCCCTAATGAGGCGAAACACAACGGCCACGTCATCGAAACACATCGGAATCGCAATTGAGAACGTATCGTAACGCAGCAGAAATCGAGCCGTCACGGCACCGCTTTAACATCAGCAAAAAGCCCGATGAAAGGAGCCGGGCATGACCACGCGC